>QMVQ01000132.1 GCA_003661185.1 Candidatus Alkanophagales archaeon
CTCGCATCTCTTTTATCTTCCTGAGAATTTCCACAAATTTCGGCTTTTTCAGCCCGAATTCTTCGCAGAGTCCCATCTTTTCCATCAGATCCAGACTTACGGCGCACTCCACAAGGGAGACTTCCACGATGCACCTGAGGTTTGCGCACTCGCCCGCCCCCCTACGTACCTCTTCTCAACTACTATCGGCGAGCCTCATAGCTTTTTCAGTGCAATCGCCCCGAACCTCCCAGCTGGACCCCCTCCGTAGCGGTGGTCATTCTCTCCCCTCCTAAACCTGCTTATATCCTTCCAAGTCGACAGTTATGTACCTGTAAAGCTTCTTCAGCTCAGAAAACCCGTCATTTCTCGACGATAGCCCCGAGACGAGCGCCGGAATCTCTTCTTTCGGAACTTCGATCCTCGCAATCGGAAAGTGGTCTCGCACTCTTACGAGGCTTATCTTAAGCAAGGTTCTAAGAATTTCTTCAGCCATTTCAATCCTGCGGAGCCTGTCCAACGTTATTTTTTCGTTAAAGGGGATGCGAGTTGCAAGGCACGACTCCGGGGGCTTCCCCGCCACTTTTTCATCTATCTTTGAGACGAGCCTGCGAGCGTCTTCCTTCGAGATTCCGAGTTCAGCGAGCGGCGAAATGACCCCAAACTCCTCTAATGCTTTTAATCCTGGTCTTTCTTCTTTCATATCAGAGGAGTTAGTTCCGTCGAGAATCACCGAGTATCCTGCGTCCCTTATTGCCTCAAATACTTTTCTCTTGCACAAATAACACCGCTTCCTCCTATTTCTAGCGAGTTCGCCGTCCAGAACGCTTACTTTGATCGTTTTGTGCACGATTCCGAATTTTCCAGCGAGCTCTCTCGCCTCCCTCAAAGAGCGGCGATGGACGAATTCCGAATCTATCGTGACGGCATCAGCAACTCTTCTGGCGGCGAATGCGACGAGAAAGCTGTCTACACCTCCAGAGAAAGCCACTGCCGCTCGCACATCGCCAAAGTTACGTATGCGTCTTTCTATGTAGTTTTGAAGCTCGGAAATGTTCGTCATTTCAACCTACACCTCATACGTTCTTCGCTGGAGACGTGCGGACATGAATCTAAAGTAGTGGTCTCGGCTGCCTGTCTTCAGGCAGTTCCGGGAGCTCCGCCGTTTTTATCAAGACCTGCCGCTTAAGGTACTTTATTCTGTTGAGAAGGAGCTCCTTACCGGTCTCAGTCATTGCGAATATCGGGACTGCAACGCCTACCTGCGCCAGCGCCCTCCCAGCGAGCCTTCGCATGTGTTTCGACGCGCACGCCGTTGTGATGTCCACGAGCTCCATGAACCTCTCAGCATCGCCCTCGCTCATTCCGGTGATGTGTACACCGAAAAGGATGGCAGTCTTCCCCTTACCGGCCGCGGCTTCGACCTCTCGGCATCGTTCTGCATCGTCGAGGCTGCAGACGGTGACGCCCACATGGTTGTATTTTTCGAACGCGAATTTCAGACCGGCGGCCTGGTCGATCATGGCGTGCATTTCGTCGAGAACGAGGCAGTCTTTCGCCTTGAGCTTCGCGATGACCTCGGGGATGGGCGACGTCTCGGCGAGCCCGGACATCGCGCCGCCGATGCCCTGAACGACACGAGAGTCGGCGGCGACGACGGTGCCGGCGCCGTCGCAGACCTGCACGGCGGCGGTCTCAGCCATGAAGTCGACGCCGCAAAACACGATGACGTCCGCGTCCGTCTCCGCCGCTCGCCGCGCAAGCTCCAACGAATCGCCGACGAAATCCGCAACTTCCTGTACCTCCGCACGCTGATAATTGTGCGCTAGTATTACTGCGTTCTTCCTGCGACGCAATTCCTCTATTTTCCTGACGAGCGTCTCCAAGCTCATTTCCTTTCACCTACCCGCCAACCGCTGGCGGAAATATCGCTATTTCATCTCCGTCTTTCAACATGGAGCGGAGTTCCTCGCCTCGCCCATTGCGCAGCACCCGGACGTGATCCCTTAATTTCCCATGCTCGTTGAAGAGTTCGTTACAAATTCCATACATTTCACACAGCTTGCTCAGGGCATCGAAGATGCTGCTCCCTTCCTCTAAATGAAGCTCCATTTCCTTGGCGCCAACAAGCTCTCTGAACATGGCGAAAAGTCTTATTTTGACCCTCATAGCCCCACCTCGAAATCGGGGAGCGCAGAGCATGCACGGCAGCGCACGCACCCCGCCTTATTCTTCCTCCAACTAAGGCCCGCATCTCGCAGGATGGTTGTGACCTCCTCATACAGCGCCCTCATACGTTCGTAGCTCGGAGGCATCTTTTTCCCGAAGTCGGTGCCCGGGATTGGACGGAAAGGTACGACGAACGGATAAACTCCCAGCTCCGCAAGCACCTTGCACCCGTCGAATACGGACTCGTCGCTCTCGCCCATGCCGACGATGAGGTAGCTACTCACCTGATTCTCGCCGAAAATGCCAACAGCTTCCTCCCAAACTCTCATATAAGCGTTGTGCATCTCGGCTTTTGCAGGAGCGACTTCCGACAGGACTCGCTTGTCAAAGCACTCTATGTGAATCCCAACGGTGTCCGCGCCCCTCGCTTTCAGATCTTTCAAAAGGCTCAGGTCGTAGGGCGGCTCGAACTGCACGTGGATGTCCAGCTTCGCCTCATCCTTCAGGAGCCTTGCAGCGTCCGCAGCCGCGAGAATTCCCTTGTCTCTCGTCGGAGGCGTTCCTGTCGTTATCGTGACGTGTTTCACTCCCTCTTTCTTCGCGGCGAGCGCAACCTCTAAAAGCTGTTCAGGAGTCTTCCTCTCTATGGTCTCGCCGCTCTGCAAGGAAAGCTCGATGCCGCAAAACTTGCATCTTTTAGCGTTCCAGTGGATACGCTTCTGGATGAGCGTCGTCGCCAGACAGTCCTTACCATGCAGCAATGCTACTTTTTTATAAGGAATTCCGTCCCTCGTCTTCAGCTCATAAAACTTCGGGGACGGGATTTCCACCTCCAAAACGAGGTTTTCTCCACGTTTCAGGAAAAGCTTCCCTTCTTGCCGCTTTATGCTGTATGGCGACTTATCTGCGACGTGCGGCGTTACGGGGACGTTTGCGATGGTATCTCCTAATACGAGCGTCACGCCCGCCGCGGGACCTGCGCCCCGCATCCTCTCCCTAACCGGAGAGCGCACGCCCTTGCTCTGCAGCTCAGCTTTCAAATATCTTAGCGCTCTCATGTCCCCGCTCCCTCGACGACGGAAAGAACGCGAAGCGGGCAGGCGTTCACGCACACGCCACAGCCCACGCATTTCTTCTCGTCAAGAGAAACTCTCCAATCAGGGCCGAATTTGAAAGCTCCTCTCGGGCATACGGACATGCAAGCGCCGCAGTGCACGCATCGCATCTCATCCCAGACGATCAACTTCTTCAGTATTCTTACCACTACACCTCGCTCCTTGAAAAGCTCGACCACCCGCCTCGCCTTGTCGTCCGGAACGTCGATAACCACTTCTGCGTGCGTGGCATCCACTCTTGCCTTGTCTATATTTATCTTTGCCCCGGTTTCGAGGATGATCTCGGCGGTATACGGGCGTTCGTGCAAATGCGACGGAAATCGCAGCAGAAGCTTCATCTTATCACCCCCATAAGCTTGCTGACGTCATCGCTTGTTATCATTCCAAGCACCCTCTTCGAGGAGTCCACAACTGGAAGCGCTGAAATGTCATATCCCTCAAACTTCCTCACGACAGAATCTATCGGCTCGTCTAGGGACGCTGTTATCATTTTCTTCGTCATGATGCTGTCGAGCTTCTTCAGGTTATGCGCCACAGCCTTCGAGACATCCCAGGCGGTGACGATGCCCACCAGCTTGTTCTCCGCGTCCACCACCGGTATGTGCGTCACCCCACTCTCGACAATGAGCTTTGCGGCGTCCTTCACGCTTTTCTCTGCGGTAAGCGTGACGAAACGCTTTGACATGACGTCCCTGACAAGTGGGCGCTCCCTTTTCTGCCTCATCGGCTTAAAGACAGTCTTCGTAGGCAGTCTTTCCACCGGTTCTGTTAGCAGGAACTCGCCGCGCTCTATCTGGCGCTTCAGCTCCTCCGCGACCCGCCTCGCCATGTAGAAGCTAGAGAGCGGCGACGTCGGCACCTCCCTCCCCGCTATCTCTATGCTCCCAGACTTTAACTCAGCATAGGTTACCCTCCTTAAGACTGGACGGTCCCTGCGGGGCACTCCGTAGTCGATGACCTCGGTCACTATGTCCTCGTCGCTCACTCCGGTCTTAGCGGCGACCCTTTCATTCAGGACTGGAATGGGGATGCCGATGCCTATGTAAAGGGTTACACCGTACTTGTAAAACACCGCGGCTCTTAAGAGCCCGGTGTTCATGTTTTTTAAGTCAGCATGCACCATCAGCGTTCCGAGCCCGCTCACAGGTTCGTGCTGGGTGCCCTCACCGACGATGTACCCGTGGGCGCCGCCGATGAGAATGCGCGTGCCCACGCCGATCGTCTCATACCCCGGGTCGTTACAGAGGGGCGAGAGCGCCCCGGCGCCGCAGAACGTTGCGTTCCCGTAGTTGGGGAGCAGTGTGCCCATGTACGTGTAAAGCGTCCTGTCGGTCGAGTTCGTCGCCACTCTGTATCGTTGGTAAGCATTTCTCGGGTTGACCATGACGGCTTGGTTGAGGTCGGCGAGCGTGATTTCGGTCTCGATGCTCCTCCGCGGGTAGCAGTCGGTGCCGTGCGCAATAGCCCGCACCTCCACCCCCTTCCCCGAAATCAGCTCCTCGATGACGTGCGCGCCGCCGTATTCGGGGATGCGTTCTGAGAGCTGCGTCGCCCCCAAGTATGCATCGACCGCCGCAATCCCGGTGTAAGCTTCGACATCGTTCAGCCAGACCCGCTGCATTTTTATCGGTGGATCGGCGTGTCCAAAATTCAAAAAGACGCCCGAGGAGCACATCGCGCCGAACGTCCCCGTCGTCACGACGTCAACCTCGCGCGCTGCCCTCTCGGCGCCGAGCTCCCGCACGAGCTCCGTCATCTCATCCGCGGTCACCACCGAAACGCTGCCGTCCCTTATCTTCTCGTTTATCTCGGCGGTGCTTTTTTTGACTTTTAAGTCC
>QMVQ01000133.1 GCA_003661185.1 Candidatus Alkanophagales archaeon
GAATAAAAATGATGCAAAGTTCAACCCGAGGGCAAATGCGATGATTCATAATTTCTGGTCTCCTCGCTATCTATATAAGCGGATAAGCGAGAAGGCGGAAGAATACGGAATAAGAACGAGAGGGGCGGATGAAAGGGGCGGCACAAGCAGCGAATGTCCACGCTGCGGCGGCTCGAAACACGTAACAAAGAGAGGCAGACTGTTAAATGCATGAAATGCGGGCTGGAAGCCCGTAGAGATGCAGTAGGTTGTATAAATATAAGGCTCGCTCAGGGGGAGAGCCTCCCTGCGGGGTCATTAACCGGGCGGTGAGGATGTCAGGAGTGGCTTTCGCCTTAATTCGCTTCTTAACTCCACAACCCTCTCAATAAGCTCATTATCCCCCGACTTTGACTATATGGGCAATTACCTTACTAATCTTTAACGAGTCTAAGTAGTTCCAAGAACTCCTTAGCCGCCGCCTCGACGGCACCATCGTGGTTTTCTATAATCTTCACACAGGCACCTGTGAGAGCAGCGTAAGCCATTGCCGCCGCTCTGTTCATACTTTGGTGCTCCTCTATTCCCTTATCTCCCTCTACGTCCCGCTGTCTTGTCTTGTCGGCGGTTCGCCGCCGCCAGATTTCGTCAGGGTTCGCCTCGACGATGACGAGCTGTTTCGGCTTCAGCGCTTTCAGAACCCACTCCGGAAGCCCTGGAAGATAGCCGGCGGGCGTTTTTACAGTGCAGTGCGTATCCACGATTATGTTCTTGCCAAGCTTGACGATTTTCTCGCACGCAAGTCTCTGAATCTCACGCTGCGTCTCGTCAGGCAGCTTCCGCAGCTGGTCTCTGTGTTTTATGAGTTTTTTGCCATGAGCGACTTCAAACATCACGTCGCCGTAATTCACTACAATAAATTCCTTAGAAAGCTCTTCATCAAGCTTAAATGCCTCTTTCAGCACCGTCGAGGAACCAACACCCGGAATCCCGGTAACGACGATTACTGCCATTTAGCCCCCTCCTAAACGCTACTCTTCTTTTTCTTCGTAGTATTCGCAGTTTTCAGCAATGTCCTCAAGGCATTCGAAAGCTTGCATGCAGAAAATCGTGTCCGGGGCGCAGCAGACGTCATGGAAGGAAAAAGCAGCAGTCGGCAGACGCCCCCGCACGTCACAGAGGTCAAAGCACGTCCGCCCTCGATTTTCGCCGAAGTCGCACGACATAACATAGTGCTTACACTTTAAACAGCTCCGCCTCTCGCCCTTTTCCCTTTCCACCATTCCTAACCCTCTCCCCCATCATCTACGCCTATTACCGCAAGAAACCTTTTGGTTATAGCGTCCTCTGCAAGCTTTATCAGGGTATCTTTTTCCTTAACGCCGCTGAAGAGTCCAAGAGGTATCTGCGCTGCTGCTGTTGTCGAGTGCCCGCCCGCGGACCCTATCTTATCGAAAGCCTGCCTGAAAGCCTCGCCGAGATTCACTCGGATGTCCTTGCTCCGCCCTGAAACGTAAATGTTCTCATCGTTCATTCCAATTACGATGGCGACGGTAACGCCTTCGAGATTCAGAAGGTAGTCGGCGGCTTGCGCCAACGCATCCCTATTGGCAATGAACCCAACGTTCGAAATCAGGTAGCTATGTCTTATTTTCCTGTTTTGGATGGCTTTTCCGATGATGTTCACGGTCTCTGCCGACACCGGCGGCGTCTCTATCTGGTCGAGCAGCTCCCTATCTACCCTTGGATAAAGGAAGGCAGCAGCGATGAAATCCTCAGGATGCGCATTACGTTTGAATCCGTTGGTGTCAGTCTTTATGCCATAGAGGAGAGCGGTTGCGAGGACTTTATCAACTGGAAGGTTCAGCCACCGCAGATATTTTGTCAGAATTGTAGAGGTTGCGCCCAGCTCCTCTCTGTCGTAGAACTCCGCATCAACGTCGTTGCTCGCAGGATGATGGTCTATGATTATACTCACTTTCGTGCCCGCAGGCAGTGAATTATTGGAGCCGGGCACCGTAGCGTCGATAAGCGCAAACTTCGAATACTCTCTCAAGACGTCGCTCTCGATACGCCGCATTTCAATGCCCAGCAAGTTCACGAACGCCCGATTCACCTGGTGCCCAATGATGCCGCCATAGAGTATGTCGGCGCAGATACCATTTTCCTTCATTATGTATCTGAGTGCGAGAGCAGATGCTATTGCATCCGGGTCAGGATTGTCATGCACGACTATTCCATATTTTCTGTTCTCTCCTATGCTCTTTATCGTGCGTATGAGCCTTTTCATCCGCTTTTCCGTCTTTATCTTCTCGACCTGCCGCACTGCCGCCTCTGTGATGATGTCCAGCGGGAAGAGGACGACGTCGGCGCCGAGCCCCTCTAATTCTTCTTTCTCCTTCGCATCCGTGGCTCTCACGACGACATAAGCATCTGAGAACTCCTTTTTTATGTTCAGGAGCGCCAGACGGTTCGTCTCGGCGCTGTTGCTCAGGATGAAAATCACGTCGAAGTCACAGTTCTGTCTCGTCAGCTTTTTAGCGGTGTTCTCCTCTCTTATGTCACAGGCGAGCGTGCTAAATCCCTCTTGCTTGAGAAGCTCTAGTCTCGTCTCGTCAATGTCTACGACGTGGACGTCAAAGCCCCTACTCTTTAACTCACGGGCAACCGCAAACCCTAAACTCCCACACCCTAATATTAAACACCTACTTCGCCGCTGCTCGCTTTCGTTCGCTGACTCCCCTTCGCTAACCGTAACACACCTCCTCCCAGAGGCTTTTTTAAACAATGATTCTGTCAGTCTTAAAATATTTTCGGCTTATTAAGGCTCGTGTAAGACCCCGGCAACATATATAAAAGCTGATGATATAAACGGTTTTGATTTTTCGAGATGTTTCTCAGCCGTTTAGCTTCTAACATTCATTTCTGCAGCACTTCTGCGAAGAAGCGGCGCACGAGTTCCTTAAGCTCACTGTCAGAGAAACAGGAGCTTCTGCCGTCGTCGTAGGAGCGTTTAATGAAATTTTGGAGGGCTTTCAGTCGCTCATCGTTCTTGTCGAGGGTGAAGTTTGTGCCGAGGAGTTCGCCGAGCATACGCTCCGCCTTGTGTTTCAGGACGCTAATGCCGGAAGTGGGGCCAATGATGAAATGGCGTTTTGCGCCGACAAGCTCCGGCGGGAAGGGCTCGTAGGTGAATGGGTTTTTGAGAACGCCGTCTGTGTGGATGCCGCTTTCGTGAGCGAAGACGTTCTCGCCGACGACAGCTTTGTTCTTCGGGATTCGGATGCCGACCTCCCGCTCCATGTATTCTGCAAATCTCGACAGGCACTCCAGATTATACTTGTGGAAGCCCTCGACCCGAAATTCGAGGAACACCAGAATCTTCTCAAGCTCGGCGACGCCAGCACGCTCGCCCATGCCGAGGAACGTAGCGTTGCACCAGTTCGCCCCATACCAGAAGCCCACGAGCGAGATTGTCGTGCCCATGCCGAAGTCGTCATGGATGTGCAGCTCGATGTTCTTGGCTCCCATCTTTTTCAATGCAACGATAATCTTCGGGATGCTGTAAGGGAACTCAGTCATGAAAGGAATGCCGTAGTTCAGCGTGTCGCAAATGCGGAGGATGACATTCTTATCTCTTTCAAGAATTTCCTTGACGAACGGCAGCACGAAGCCCTCAACGTCTGCTCTCGTTATGTCTTCGAGGTGGCAGCGCACCCGTAACCCGTGCGCTAGTGCGTAATCCAGCGCATCGAGGTAGCGTTCCACCGCTTCTTCTCGTCTCTTAAAGCCTATTTTATCGAAAAGGTGCGTGTCGGAAACGGACATCAGAATTCCAGTCTCCGCCAGGTCTAAATCAAGCACCAAATCGATGTCGCTGTGCCTCGCCCGTGCCCAACCTGTGACTTCGGGGCGTTCGTAGCCAAAGTCTAGCATTTCCTTGACCGCCAACTGGTCGCTTTCGTCGTAGAGGAAGGTTTCCGTTTTTTCTATGCCGATTTCGTGCAGGAACTCGAAAATCTTGACTTTGTGCTCTTTCTTCATGACGATGCCGGGCATTTGTGCGCCTTCACGGATTGTAGAATCGCTGACGAAGATCTCGTGCCCGTCGGGCAACTTTATCCTCGGCATGTCCTCGTAACGCCTAAACATTTCCATCCCTGCCTGCCAAAAGCTTTTTAACCACCCCCTTCTATTGACACACCAGAATAAAAAGGTTTCCCTAAGCGCCGTACAATATGGTGCTATTGGGTCTGAGGGGACATTGTTACAAAAATTTGAGGTGTAGCGGTATGGAGCTCTTGCGGGTGGGCAAGGCGAAGGATGTTTATCTGGACGATGCGGGCGACGTGGTCTTCGTTTTCACCGACCGCGTGACGGCGTTCGACGGGCAAAAGAAGGCGGAGTTCCTGAAAAAAGGGGAGGTCTGCTGCCGTCTCTCCTGCTTCTGGTTCAAGAAGCTGGAAGCTGCTGGCGTGAAAACGCACTTCAAGCGTTTCGTGCCACCGAACCGCCTCGTGGCGGAGCGTCTTGAGATAATCCCCGTGGAGGTGCTTTGCCGAAATCACCTCTATGGCTCGCTGTGGCGGCGTTACGACCGGGGTGAGCTTAATTTGGGCAGCAGCCGCTTGCGCAAGGGCGAACAGCTGGAAAAGCCGTTTGTGGAGTTCACGACGAAGTTCGAGGAGGTGGACCGCCCGATAAAAGAGTCTGAGATTTTGGAGCGACGGTGGCTTACCGACGACGAACTTGAACTCATAAAGAAGACGACGTTGCATGTGAACAACGTGATGAGCGGGTTCTTGCGTGAGCGAGGCATAATTCTTGCGGACTTCAAGTTGGAGTTCGGGAGGAATAATAAAAGAGAGATTTTGCTCGCTGATGAGGTGGGGACGCCAGACGTCTGCCGCTTCTGGGACGCCACCGCTTACGAGCGTGGCGAAATTGTAAGCCTCGACAAAGACGTTTTCAGAGAGGATAAAGGAGATTTGTCTGAGGTTTACCTGGAGGTTTATAAGAGGATCTGTGGCTCAACGCTGAACTCGGTTTGATGCTTCCAACCCTATCCTCAACTTCCAAAACTGCACCTCTCAATCCCACCTTGGTCTGATTTTCACC
>QMVQ01000134.1 GCA_003661185.1 Candidatus Alkanophagales archaeon
CCTATAAGCTTCTTATATTTATGATATTCTTTGTCGGTATTCCAGTCAAACTCGCCGCTGAAGAATGATTGTCTGCGTTTATAGTTTATCTCGTTGAACATTCGAGAGCAGTTGTCTGCCCATTCATGCAGTATCGCTTCTTCCTCTTTACCCGGGTTCAGGTTGAAGGTGTTTGCCTGTCCCACCACTACCAGCCATATGTGTAGGTATGGAGAGATGAGTTAAGTCTCATCACCACTGCCCTCCATACCCGCCGCATCCCCGCCCTGCGAGGCTTTCTGCGAGAGGCATGGTAAGCAGGCGCTTACTCGTAAGCGGGCTTCCCAAACTCCCGCTCGTAAGCCCTGCAGAACGGGCATATCTTACGGTCTATATTTTTTACAAACCAGTATGCCAAGCCTTTTTTCCTATTCCGTGCCCTCTTGCATATTGGGCATACTTCGGCACAAAACCTCGCCCGTCTGTTCATCGTTAATCGTAACCGTTCTCCTTTTAATTATGAGTTGCTCAATTAGACAGGTGGCGGCGGCGGGGCATGAGAAACGCAAAGATTGTCCTGCGGGATTTGGGCAGCATATTTGAGGTGGCGGGCGGCGTCATGCTGTTGCCGTTGGTGGTAGTGGTAGTTTTTGACGAATTTTACCTCATGAAGCCGTTTTTGGGCATGGCGCTCGGCGTGCTTGCCGCCGGCGCCCTGCTCAGGTTTGCGTTTAGGAGAGCTGGAGACACAGAGCTGAAACATGCAATGGTGTGCGCCGCCCTTTCTTGGCTGTTGCTGGCGTTGGTGAGTGCGACGCCGTTTGCGTGTTGCGGGATGAGCTTTCTCGATGCATTTTTCGAGGCGATGTCCGGCTGGACTGGCACTGGACTTACGATGATTCTGGAGCCGTCGAAGCTTCCGAAGACGCTCCAGTTCTGGCGTTCGCTGATGCAGTGGGTAGGGGGCGTCGGCGTTATTGTATTAATGCTCTCGGTCCTCGCGAGACCGGGGACCGCCTCTTACCACCTTTACGTGTCCGAAGCCCGAGAGGAGAAAATAAAGCCAAGCGTCGTTTCGACAGTGCGGACGATCTGGTGGATTTACCTCGGCTTCACGCTCGTCGGCGTTCCACTACTCTGGCTTTGCGGCATGCCGCTCTGGGCGGCAATAAACCATACGATGACCGGGATAAGCACAGGCGGCTTTTCTGTAGTGAAGGGAAGCATTGGTGCCTACGACAATATCCGGGTGGAGCTTGCGCTACTCCCGATAATGATTTTGGGCGCCCTGCCGTTCCTCATACATTACAAAGTGCTCAGCGGCGAGCTTAAGGCGTTTTTTAAGGACGTGCAGTGCCGCTGGCTCTTCTTTTTGATTTTTGTCTTGCTGTTGCCGCTCCTGCTTGAAGTTGCGGGCGTGCCGCCGCTGTCGGCGTTGTCGTCGCTGTCGGCGTTGTCGGCATGGGCATCTTCGCTATCGGCGGCGTTTCGAGAGTCCATCTTCCAACTGGTCTCGGGGCTGACGTGCACCGGTTTCCAAACAGCAAATATCTGCTCGTGGACGCCGGGCGCGAAATTAATACTGGCAGCGGCGATGCTCGTCGGCGGCGCCGCAGGCTCGACCGCTGGCGGTATAAAATTGTTGAGAGCGGCAGTCGTCTTCAGCAGCCTTCGCTGGTCGTTCCGAAGAATGTTGCTGCCGAAAACCGCAGTCACATACTTCAGACTCGGCGAGCGGGCTTTGGATGAGAAGGAAGCCAGCAGGATATTAATGGAGGTGTGTTTCGTGACTTTGTTGTGGTTTTTGTTTTTGCTCGTCGGCGTGATTGTGCTATCGCACGTCGCCCCGCCGCCCTTCGACATAAGCGACGTCGTCTTCGAAGTCGTATCGGCGCAGAGCAACGTCGGGCTCTCTACAGGTCTCGCAAGCCCGCACCTGCATTACTTAGGGAAAATAGTTATCATCTTCAACATGTGGGTCGGACGCCTCGAAATCATACCGGTGCTGATGCTCCTCAGGGCGCTCGTTAGGGGCTTTGAGCCTTGGTAATGGTATTGTGAGGCTTGTTAAATTAGGATTTATAGCCCCGCTTTTTAGTAAGAAGGGAGGAGGGGCATAGCGGCGATCCATGCTTCCCACGGGCTCGCGCACCGTAGTACAACACGGAACGCAGGCAGGCTTAACTTCCGGGTTCGGGATGGGTCCGGGTGTTTCCCTACCGCTATGGCCGCTATGCAGTTTGATGTTGCAGGGGTAAGAACTTAAAACTTTCGGCTTGCTACGTTAGGGCTGCAAGAGAGACATACCTGCCTCCTCCCAGCAAGCATCGGGAACTTTTCTTTTTGTTCATTCTCCAAGACATCATCGCGGAAATCACGACTCCAGCGGGTTCAAGCCCTGCTCCATGTCTTTTATGTAGGGTTTGAGTTTCTTTTCCATGTATTTAGTGAAGAGTTTGATTGTGGCGGCTCTCGGCGCTGCAACCCTCGTCATCCCAAAATACTCATCGATGAGCGTATAGACCCACCTGAAATCGTGCTTCAGGCACGCTGCAAACAGCATCCAATGCTCAGGCAGCATCTTCTTCATCGTGAAAAAGCTCTCAGCAATTAAATTCCCAATCGGCACGAAGAACAGAGGCACTATTAAAGACTTATACCCCCGCAGGTCCTCAATTAGCTCAAGCGTCTCGAGAACGTCCTTCGCCTCCTCCCTCGGCAAGCCCATGACGAGCGTCGAGCACGGCACCCAATAATTCTCCTTAAGAATTTCGTGCGCCTCAAGGACCACCTCTCGCCACTCTTCGGGTTTAAAGGGGCGCACTTTGCCCTGCATGTGCAGTTCTACGAGTCGTTCCGAACCGGTTTCGATGCCGGTCTGCCCAGAAGCCCACGGATTTTCTTTCGTGCCAACTTCCATTATCTCACTGAGTTCGCTCACGAGGGCGGGCTTCGCAACGACGGATGAGAGGGCAAAATGTGAAATCCCGATGTCTAGCGGGCGGTTCTCTTCAATGTAGAGCCGCTTCACTGCCTCAAAAAGCTCAATGACCGCTTGTTCGTTCGGGATGACGCCGTTTGCCTTATAACGGAGCACGTCCTCAGCGTGTAGCAAGACCCGTCCGACTTTCCGCAAGTTCAGCCGCACTTCCTCCAAGATGTGCTCAAGCGGTAGGCATCGGAACTTTAGCATTGTCGGGTTACAGAACTTACAACCGCGCCCACAACCGCGGGCGATTTCAACAAGCCCGTTCACAGTCGCTCCTTTGATTTTTGGGAATTTTTCAAGCGGCACGACCTCGCCGTGCACGAATCTCGGCAGCTCCTCGCCGCTCACTGCCTTTTTAAAAAGCTCAGGCGCCACGAGCTCGCCCTCGCCCACGAGCACGCAGTCTATATCGAATTTCATCCTGATACGTTCGTCTTCAAGCTGCCACGCTCCCGGACCGCCGACGATGACCTTAAGCTGGTGTTTTCGGATAACGGGACTCCGCATCAAGCGTCTAAAGGATATTGCGTTGAAAGGCTCCTTGCCAGCGAGGTTTGAGAACGTCGAGGATGCCGGACCAAGTCCGAGAGGGTCGTTCGTCGAGACGCCGAGAACTTTTGTCCGCTTGTCCACAGCTCGATTCAACATGTCAGGATGGACAACTACGACCTCATCTCGGGAAAAGCCGTTTTCGAGGAGTGCCGCCTCTATCCGGCGTAAGCCGCAAGGCGCGAACTTTGCAGAAATACCATCGTCATCCACGGGCGCCGGCGGGCAAAATAATTTTTCATAGATGTATTCGGGGATTGCGGCGGGAGCACATGCGGCAAAGCCCAAAAACTCCCCCCTATGGTAATCGGACATTAACGTTTTGTCAGCCGTCAATACTATCTCTACCATATTTCTCTCCTCTTGCCCCTGTCATCATGATATTCCAAAGTTCCTAATAAAGCTTTTTTGAGCACGAAGAACCTCCTACGCAATATCTGTTCGAGCAGGAAACGGGGGCGTAAGTAAAAACTCAAGTATGCTTTACGAAGCCATTTTTTCAGCTGCTCTGCGGTCATTCCAGGGATGTTCATTACAGGCTCCAACGTCGTGTATTTCGCCCAGTTCTTCGTGAGCAGCAGTCCCCTTTTTAGAGCGAGCTCAAAGAGCTTCGTTCCTGGGAATGGCGTGCACAGCGTGAACTGTGCGTATGTAGGCTTTAGCTTCTTTGCGAGCTTTATTGTGCTTTTTATCGTGCTTACGGTCTCGCCGGGGACGCCGATGATGAAAGATGTAAGGACGTTCAGTCCTGCCTCCTTTAAGGTTTTGACGGCGCGCTCAGCCTTTTCGAGCGTGGTATTCTTTCCGATGATGTCAAGGATGCGCTGCGAGCCCGACTCCACGCCGACGTAAACGCTATGGCACCCCGCTTTTTTCAGCTTCTCCGCAAGTTTCTTGCTTACCGTGTTTACATGGGAGGAACAGCTCCATGAAATTTCCAAACGCTCCCTTATCATCAGGTCGCATATCCTCTCAGCACGCTTCTTACTGAGAGTGAAGGTGTCATCCAAGAACTCTATTTCTCGGATGCCATATTCGTCCCTAAGCAATCTGAGCTCATCAATGATGTTCTCCGGCGAGCGAGCTCGCCATTTCTTGCCAAATAGCGTTGATGATGCGCAGAAAATGCATTTGAACGGACAGCCACGGCTCGTCATCACGTTGCCGAACCTGTGTCCGGAAATTTCGTATTTTCCCATGGGTAGCAGGTCGTACGCCGGAAACGGGGGCTCATCGAGATTTTCCATGAACGGGCGTGGCTCGTTGCTTCTTATTTCAGATTTATGCCTGAACGTTATTCCGCTAACGTTCTTCAGCGGCAGCTCCCGCTTCCAAGCGCTCAGAAGCTCTTTAAGTGTGAGTTCGCCCTCACCTCTGATGACGACGTCAATAGCATCGCACTCTGCAAGCGTCTCCTCCGCCGTGAAGGTTACGTGCGGACCGCCCATGACGGTCTTGACCTCGGGGTTAAGCTTCTTCGCCAGTCTTGCAACGGCGTAAGCGTCATA
>QMVQ01000135.1 GCA_003661185.1 Candidatus Alkanophagales archaeon
CAGGAAGAGCTGCCACGACACTCCCTTGGACCTCAGCTCCTCCTTCCACGCGTCCCACAGATACTTCGGAAGCCCCCAAGCGCTCAGCACGTACGTGTTATAGACGCTCCATCTCTCCATGAACGACCACTCCGGCGATTTAGCCTTCTCGAGCGCCGTCTTCCTCAGATCCTCCGGCTCTTGGGGAACCTGCATCAGAGTATGTATGTGGGACACACATATATACTTTGCCTCACGACCGCCCTGCGACCGTCCTAGGGGGACGCCGACACAACATAACTTCGAGCTCATCATGCCGACGGGAAGGAAAATATATATACATCTGCGCCCATAAAATCTTCTAACGAGCCACAAGGAGGATGCAGATGAGCGAGGAGAAGGAGGTTTTTCTGATAGTAGAAAACATAGGTATTACCTTTAAGGACGTGCCCGTCCTCGAAGGTATAAACTTCAAAGTGAAAGAGGGGCAGGGCTTCGGCATCCTCGGGAAGAGCGGTTGCGGCAAGACCGTGCTGATGAACATAATACGGGGCATCCCAGAATACAAGCCGACTACTGGGCGTATCATCTTCAGGGTCGCCGCCTGCCAGAACCCGGAGTGCCGCTGGGTCGAGCCGCCGAGCAAGAAAGGGCAGAAGTGCGAGAAGTGCGGCTCGGAGCTCAAGCTTGAGGAGGTTGATTACTGGAAGGCGCTTGAGGAGAAACAAGTCATCGGACGCCGCATCTATGACCGGATAGCGCTGATGATTCAGCGGACGTTCGCCCTGTTCGGCGAGTCGCCGGTCATCGTGAACGTGCAGGAGGCGCTTGCGGACGCCGGCGTGCCGAAGCACCTCCAGATGCCGAGGGCTATGGAGATTTTGAAGAAGGTAAAGTTGCTGCACCGGGCGACGCACATCGCACGAGACATCAGCGGCGGCGAGAAGCAGCGGACGGTCTTCGCCATGTGTCTCGCCAAGAACCCGATCTTGTTCCTTGCGGACGAGCCGACGGGCACCCTCGACCCAATAACCTCGCAGGCGGTCCACGACTGCATGCTCGACGCACAGAAAGATGGCATCACGATGCTTGTGACGTCACATTGGCCCGATGCGCTTGTTGCGACCACCTCCGAGTCAATACTGCTTGAGAAGGGCAAGCAGGTCGCCGGTCCAGGACCCTCTGCTGAGATTCGAGATAAGTTCATGGAGACTTTCGAGATGCCGCCCATCGAGCGGCGGAAGTGCGATAACCCGATTATCAAGGTTGAAAAGGCACGAAAATACTTCTACACCTACGATAGGGGCTTGATAAAGGCGGTTGATGACGTTGACCTCACAATCTACGAGGGTGAGATTTTCGGGCTCGTCGGTGTTTCCGGCAGCGGGAAGACCACGCTCTTCAAGATGATTGCCGGACTGATACAACCATCACGAGGGCGTATTCTGGTAAGGCTCGAAGACGAGTGGATTGACCTGCGGGAGCTTGGACCTGAGGGCAAAGGGCGGGTCACGCCATACATAAGCATGCTGCATCAGGTCTACACGGTGCATCCGAACCTGAACGTGTATGAGAACCTCGCGGGCGCCTTGCCCTATGACCTGCCGTCGGACGTGCTTGCCGATAAGATATATGCGACGATGCGAGCCGTCGGCTTTACCGACGACGAGACAGATAAGATTCTCTACGCATACCCGGACATGTTGAGCGAAGGCGAGCGCCACCGCCTTGCATTTGCGAGAGCACTCATGACCGACCCGAAAATCGTGCTGCTTGACGAGCCAACAGGGACTGCGGACCCGTTGACGAGACTTGAAATCGTGAAGTCCATCAAGAAGGCGCGGGATACGCTCGGGCAGACTTACATCATCGTGTCGCACGACATGGACTTCATCGATATGGTCTGCGACCGCGCCGCCCTGATGCGCGTTGGGAAAATCATCGTGGAGGGCGACCCTTCCGAGGTCGTGAAAGTGATGCAAGAGGTCGAGACACCTCTTGGCATTTAACCCTTTTCTTCATTTTTCTTAATTCTACCCCCACGAATCTTGGACGAATTTGAGCATTCTATACCTTTTTTTCAAAATAAATAGCAGATATTTGAAATAAATTGACTCATGTCTGAAACTTAACTTGCAACGTAGGCAAAGGTTATTATACGCCTTCGGCAAACGAATTGTCGGGGGTGGTTTCAAGGTGCCTATAGACAGAATACTAAGCGACATGCTGCGGCGAATAGATGGGGCAATAGCTATCGGCATTATCGGATATGATGGCATTATTGTGGAGCATGTCACTAATGACCCAAGCTTCAACCCCGAAGTCGCAGCCGCCGAAGCTAACACGTCGTTGATTACTGCAAAGAAAACCATGGAGAACTTCGGCGGTGGGAATGTCATTGATATCCTCATAACTGCAGAACGTGTCATGTTTTATCTGCGCCCTCTGAACAAAGATTATTGGTTGGGAGTATCCCTTGACCCCAATAAAGCAAACCTTGGAAAGCTCAGATTAGAAGTTAAAAAGGCAGTGCCCATGCTTCAGAGAGAAATTTCATGATGACTCCCTCCTCCCTTCTCTTTTTCTTTTTTGACTCTTTTTAAAAGGCGAAGAGTATGGAATTGCCCACTGGAGAATTTGTGCGGCGAGATATGAATTTAGAAGAGTTAGAACTCAAAAATGTGATACAAGAGTTAAGTAGGGAGAAGTTTGACGGTTATATCAGAATTTCCATATTTATTAGCCCTGGGATGTATAAGGACCGTTATTTACTCTTCGAAAGGGGCAGGCTGATAGGCTGCGAGGTGGACGCCGAAGATGGGACTAAATACGGGGAAGCGGCGTTAGAAAGTATATTCGATTTTGAAGGGAAGAAGGGCTACGTGGACATAGCTCGTCTTGAAAAGCTGGAGTTGGAGGCTGCGAAGGAATGGAACAAAAATGCTATCTTAAAAGAGAGCAAGCGGCTTTTTGGCGATATAAGCGTGTTCGAGCTTATGGCGAGTCCCGACAAGGATGTTTACGTTAAGGGCGAGCAACTTGCCCTCAAGGTTGAAATAGATGCAGAAGCAGATGGCGTTTTCGACGTTTCTGTGAGGTTTGAGACTGAAGGTGAGAGTGTTGAGTTCGAAGACAAATTGGAGGTCAAGCGGGAGCATGCCGAAAAAGAGTTCAGAATACCTATAAAATCCGCAGGGACTGGTAGGATTTCAGTAAGTGCGCACCCTACGGGCTTAGAGGAGAAGAAAAAGGTTGTGGAGCGAAGTGTCATAATAAAAGCCGACGAGGGAATCAACGAGAGCATAAAACGCATTAAAGCCCTCACGGAGGATGTGAAAAAATTGAAGGAAAGAATAAAAATGGATATAAAAGAGAGAATAATCGCAGAGGGGCTCTCGCATCTTGTAATCGAAGAAGAAGTAAGGAACTTCATTGAAGAAATGATAAAGGAGCTGGAAAAGCAATATAAGATGAAAATCCGCAGTTTTGTCGTCAATGTGGACGGGAAAAAGGCAAAAATCTCGTTGGAATACTCACCGAGAGCATTCAGACGAGTGCCTGCGTCGAAAATAGAAGCGATGGTCGCTGCGGAGGTAAGTGAAAAATTCGGGCTTGACGTGGAAATCAAAGCGAAACGCATCTAACGGAACGCATTCAACCTTTTAAGCCTTTTCAGCTCATCGATGCTCCTGAGCAGCTTGCGCGCCTCCTCGTCTGAAAATTCAGTCCTTGACTTTATCCTGCTGATTTCCATAGTAAGGAGTCGTATTTTCACATACATCACTGAGATGATGATAAGGGAGATGGCAAGTGCTATGCCGAGCATCACTTCCATGGCGCCCACTTCCTCACCCCCACAAGAGGCAACTTTCTCGCCTTTTTCACCTCAGCCTTCTTCATCTCGTCGCCGAAAACCGCTTTTATCAGCTTATTTATGAAACTCTCTTTCTTCGTGAGCTCTTCTTCTTCCGGCACGTATTCGCCGGCGAGTTTCGCTGCTATCCTCTTGAAAGAGCGGGCTGCTGGCGCCTCCGGGTTCCAAAGGACCAACGGTATTTTCATGGCTGCTGCCTTCCTGACATTTATATCCTCAGGGATTGTTTCTATAATCGTGACTTCGAGCAATTCGCTTATCTTGTCCCTCGTAAGCTCTATTTTCTCCCCGACCACCTTGTTCAGTATGGCATTCTCCACACGGCTCCCGACCATTTCAGCGACGGCTTTCGTCTTCAGCGCATCCACGATTGAAGGAATCTCTGGATTCACGACGAGGATGACCTCATCCGCAAGCGAAAGGGGCACGATTACTTCCTTACTCAGCCCCGCCGCCGCATCTATTATCACGAAATCATATTTCCCAAGGAGGTCGCTCATCACATGCTTTAAATGCTCAGGATTCGCCTTCTGAAAGCCTTTTATGGAAATGCCGCCGGGCACGATGTCCACGCCGCCCGGTCCTGTATATATTGCGTCGTCTATCTCCGCATCGCCCGCTAGGACGTCATGTAAAGTTCTCCTGTGCCCTCCGAAGTCCACGAGGAGCTCTAGATTCGCCATACTGACGTCACAGTCCATGACCAGTGTTTTATTGCCGAGCATCGCAAGAGCAGTCCCAATGTTAAGCGCCAAAGTCGTTTTTCCTGTTCCACCCTTACCAGACGCTATCGTATAGACCCTCACGCTTTTTCAATTTGTTTGTGCTGATATAAAATAACCCAAAACGGCAAGTTTTCTGAAAAAAATTGCTCATTCTACTTCAAAACATCTGTAAGGATGGCATCGCTAATGCAATTAAAGTTGATGAAGTAAAAGTTTTTAACGAGCTCTGCGAACGATATTAGGAATGACGAAGGGCGAGATAATAGCGGTAACAGGCAAAGGAGGAACAGGAAAGACGTTAATCTCGACGTTGCTCATAAAATTTCTGTCGGAGCGTGAGCGAATATTGGCGATAGATGCGGACCCGGCGACGAGCTTGCCGAGCGCGCTCGGCGTGCGTGTTCAGAAGACGCTCGGTGACGTCCGTGAGGAGATAGC
>QMVQ01000136.1 GCA_003661185.1 Candidatus Alkanophagales archaeon
CCGATGAACGCCACCCAGCCCGCCATTCGCCAGCGGAGCCACCTCCGCTCCTCCTCCGCCCTTTTGGGCCACGCCTTCGCCACAATGTCCCCCTTCTGCTCCTCCATTCTCACCCCTCCTGCCGGTAATTTTCATGTTTTATATATAAATATTTTGTTGTTAGCGTCGAACAGCCGTCTCTGCACGCATGACATCGTTGAATCATGACGTTGCATCAAGCAACTCTTTTATATACATATTTATGGATTTTACACCTATCTTTCCAGTCCTAACTGCGATGATGGCATCTGCTGCGGCTTTTGCGGCTTGCATCGTCGTTATGTAAGGTATGTTGAAATCAATGCACAATCGTCGAATCTGGTAGCCGTCGCGGTGCGACTTTCGGTCGGTCGGCGTGTTTATCACGAGCCTCACCCCTTCGCCGCCTGCACCCGCACCGCCCCGTATCACGTCAAGGATGTTCGGGCTGCCCTCCTGGATTTTCTTCAGCGGCGTCGCTTTTATTCCGCATCTCTCCAAAAACTTTGCGGTTCCCCGAGTCGCGAGTATCGAAAGCCCGGCAGCCTGAAACTTCTTAGCGACTTCCACAATCTCAGGCTTATCCCTGTCGCATACTGAGATGAAGACCGTGCCGTCGAGCGGGAGTGGGTTCTCAGCGGCGAGCTCCGCTTTGAAATACGCACGCCCGAAGTCGGCGTCCACGCCCATGACCTCGCCCGTACTTTTCATCTCCGGTCCGAGGAGCGTGTCGCTGCCGCTGAACTTCGAGAACGGCAGCACCACCTCTTTTATGCAAACATGCTTCATTTCCCGCTCGCTTACTTCTTCAAACCTCAGCTCTCTCAGCTTACGCCCTACCATAACCTTTGCGGCGAGCTTCGCCAGTGGAATGCCCGTGGCTTTTGAGACGTAGGGGACTGTCCTTGAAGCTCGTGGATTGACCTCGAGGACGTAAACGACACCGTCTTTAAACGCCATCTGGATATTCAGTAAGCCAACGGTGTTAAGAGCAAGCGCTATTCTCCTCGTGTAGTCTTTTATGGTCTTTAAGGTTTGCTCGTTGAGGGATTGCGGCGGGATGACGCAGGCGGAGTCGCCGGAGTGGACGCCCGCCTCTTCTATGTGCTCCATAACCGCCCCGATGAGAACGTCGTCGCCGTCGCAAACCGCATCCACGTCTATCTCGGTGGCGCCCTCCAAAAACTTATCTATGAGGACAGGACGCTCGTTCGAGACCTGAACCGCCTCTTCAATATACTTGCAAAGCTCCGCCTCATCATGCACGATTTCCATGGCTCTGCCGCCGAGCACGTATGACGGGCGGACGAGCACCGGATACCCGATTTTTGCAGCCTCACGCACCGCCTCTTCTAACGACGTTGCATACCCGCTTTCCGGTTGCGGAATGTTCAGGCGGCGCAGAAACTCGCTGAACTTTCTGCGGTCCTCCGCCATGTCTATCATCCCCGGCGGCGTCCCTAAAATCTTCGTTGGCAGCCGCAAACGCTTAAGCTCACGCTCTAACGGCAACGCCAAGTTTATGGCGGTTTGCCCGCCAAACTGCACGAGCACGCCATCGTATTTTTCCTTTTCGATGATGTTAATCACTTCTTCAAGCGTAATTGGCTCGAAGAAGAGCTTGTCCGAGGTATCAAAGTCCGTCGAGACGGTTTCAGGGTTGTTGTTTATGATGTGCGCCTCGATGCCCTCCTCCTTCAACGCAAGGACGGCATGCACCGTGCAGTAGTCGAACTCAATGCCCTGCCCTATTCTTATCGGTCCTGAGCCGATTATCAGGACTTTTTTGCGGTTTGAAGTTTTTAGTTCGCACTGTGTTTCATAGGTAGAATAGTAGTAGGGTGTTTGTGCTTCAAACTCCGCGGCGCACGTGTCAACCATCTTGAACGTGGCGATGATGCCCTTTCTGCGGCGGAGGTCGCTTATCTCCTCGCGACGCCGCCCTGTGATTCTCGCAATCCGCTCGTCGCCGAAGCCGAGCCGCTTCGCTCTCCGCAAATTGCCCTCCAAGTCCTTTTTGAGGAGCTTTTCCATCTCCACGATGTTCTTCATCTTCTCGATGAAGAATGGGTCTATGTTCGTAAGTCCTGAAATCTCCTCGACAGAGAAGCCACGCTGCAGCGCCTTGTAAATCACAAAGATGCGTTCGTCCGTTGGGTTCTTTAAGAGATGCCTTATTTCGCCGTCGCTCCAGTTCCCGTAACCTAAGTCTTTGTTTATGTCGAGCGAGCGGATTGCCTTCTGCAACGCCTCTTCAAAAGTTCTGCCGATTGCCATAACCTCACCGGTGCTCTTCATAAACGTCGTGAGCGTGCGGTCGGCATCTTTGAACTTGTCGAACGGCCACCTCGGAATCTTCACGACGACGTAGTCGATCGTTGGCTCGAAGCTCGCCGGCGTCTTCCCAGTGACCTTGTTCGGAATCTCGTCGAGCGTCAGCCCAATTGCAATCTTAGCGGCGACCCTCGCAATCGGGTAGCCCGTCGCCTTCGACGCCAGCGCCGACGACCTCGAAACACGGGGATTCACCTCGATCACGTAGTAACGCCCGTCAAGGAACGCAAACTGTATGTTACAGCCTCCCTCAACCTTTAACGCATCTATAATCTTGATGGCGGCGGAACGCAGCATTTGATGGTCCTCGTCAGAGAGCGTCTGCGACGGCGTCACCACGATGGACTCGCCGGTGTGAATGCCCATCGGGTCGAAGTTTTCCATGTTGCAAACCGTGATACATGTGCCTTTACGGTCCCGCATCACTTCATACTCAAACTCTTTCCAGCCTAGAACGCTTTCCTCCACGAGCACTTGATGGATTCTCGACGCCAGAAGGCCACGATGCACGATTGCCCGCAGCTCCTCAATATTGTGAGCGACGCCACCGCCCGTCCCGCCAAGCGTGTATGCCGGTCTTATTATCAGCGGGAAGCCAAGCTCCGCTGCCACCTCTTCCGCCTCCTCGACCGAATTCACTGCTTGGCTCCTCGGCACCGGCTCCCCGATACTCTCCATGAGCCCCTTGAAACGCTCCCTGTCTTCGGCGTTGTAGATTGCCTCGAGCGGCGTTCCAAGAACGCGGACGCCGTATTTTTCGAGGATGCCCATTTCCGCAAGCTCCGCCGTTATATTAAGGGCGGTCTGCCCGCCGAGACCTGCGATGACGCCGTCCGGGGTTTCCTCTCCTATGATTCTCGCCACGACCCACGGAGAAAGCGGCTCGATGTAAACGGCGTCCGCCATGTCCGGGTCTGTCATTATCGTCGCCGGATTCGAGTTCACTAAGACTACCTTCACGCCCTCTTCCCGTAACGAGCGACACGCCTGCGAGCCCGAGTAATCGAACTCGGCAGCTTGTCCTATCTGAATCGGTCCTGAGCCTATGATTAGCACTTTCTCTACGGTTTCGTCCTTCGGCACGTCTCCTCGTTTCTTACTTCCCTCCTCATCTATAAAAACATCGCTAAGAAACGCCTCGCTTTAAGAAGTTTATTGCTGCAAATTTCCCGCTTTAAGGAGAATTAAGGGAAGTGGTCTTTTATAATCTCCAAGAGCGTTCTACGCCGAGTTAACTATATACCGGTGGGTGCGCCCCTTGGCAACGGGCAGCAGATACCAAAGGTCACTCCTTCAGCCTATCTAATGCCCGCCTCACGTAGGGCAGTAAGGAGTGCTCAAGTTCGAGCTGGTGGAAGCCGGGGCGAGGTCCGCCACGCCTCGTCGCCCGGCAGATACGCACGTCGCCGATGGGGAAGCCACGCACCTTCGTGAAAATACCATGCGGGTCGAGCTTCCGCACCTCTTCTACAATCGCTTCCAAGGTCCCGGGCTCGCCCTCCACGAGCACGCCGTAGCACGTCTCTTTAACCGTTATATTTGCAAGCTCCATGCCAAGTATTCTGTTTACCACTTGAACCGGCGTTACTTTCGAGTCCGGAGATATGACGATCAAACGTGTCTCCATAGCTCGCAGGCGCATTTTGCACAGCGCCCCTCCACCTCCACAAGTGTTCATGTTTTTCCTTATTTTAAGAGTTTTGCCCGTTAGTGTAATGGATAAAAAGCCGCTTGGTGATGCAAGAACGAAGCTTCGTCCTGGGCGATACTGCGTGGCGTAATTATGGGAAGTTTTATATCTTGCATAAGTAACGTAGAGGTGAGGGGCCGTAGCTCAGCCAGGAAGAGCGGGGGACTCCAGATCCCTTGGGCGTGGGTTCAAATCCTACCGGCCCCACTTTTCTATGTTTCGCTGATGCATGCCACAAGGCTAAACAACGCCGGAAGCTTTAGTTAATCATTGGGTGATGCAATGAAAGTAAGCTTCTCTTCGATAGACATGCAGGACGACCCGAGGCGGTGGATGTTCGAGCTCGAAGACCTCGGCTTCGCAGGCTGGGAAATCATAGATGAGGGTCCGCAGAGCGTCTCGCTGATAATGAATGAGGTGAGAGAGCTTCATGAGACCACGAACCTCAAGCTCTCGCTCCACGCCCCGTTTTCCGACTTGAACATTGCGAGTCTGAACAAGCGCATCTGGGAGGAGAGCGTCAGGCAGATAGCGGAGAGCATCGAACGAGCTTACGAGTTCATCGAGGAAGTTTGCGTCATCCATCCGGGTATCATATCGCCAGTGGCTTTCAAAACGCCTGAGAAGAGTAGGAAGAAGGCAGTTACGGCGATAAAAAGGATAAGTGAGTGTGCAAAGGAGCATGGGCTTTCAGTAGCTGTTGAGAATATGGGACGCATCATCCCGCTGCTTGGACAGCGTCCCGAAGAGCTTGCGGCGATGCTCGAAGCGGTCGGCGAGGATAATGTCGGCATCTGCCTTGACACCGGACATGCAAACACCACGAAGACACTCGAAGGCTTCTTGCGGCTGGGGGAGAAAATAATACACATGCATGCTAACGACAATCACGGCGACGACGACGACCATCTCGCGCTCGGCGACGGGAGCATAGA
>QMVQ01000137.1 GCA_003661185.1 Candidatus Alkanophagales archaeon
CCCCTTACACTATGCATAAAAAGGTTTCCCGTATTTATAATCTTATGTGGACACGTCCCCGCATAATAAATAATGCGTTGCTGCCGATGCCACTGGTAAAAACAGATTCGAAAGGAGTATTGCAGATAAACGAAGGCGACATCGTTGTGTGCGCCGGCGGAGGCTTTTTCGGCGCAAAAGCCGTGCATTTGGCGAAAATCAGAGGGGCAAAGGTGCTCGTGCTTGATGTGGATGCAGAGTGCGAAGCTGTGCGGCAGGAGCTCTGCTCCTCCATTCGTGACAGCTTTGCTCTTCGCAGCGTGCCGAGCGCCGGCGACGCCGTTTTAATCGTCGGAGATGCCATCGAGACGATGCTGCGGATTTTAGAGTCGCTGACGCCGAGCGTCATAGTGCCCGCAGTCCAAGGGCATTTCTTCGGCAAGCTCGTAAAAGCGTGGCTTGAGCGTCGCAACGTCAAAGTGCGAGCGGCAAGCGAACACTTAAAAGATGTGCTGTGCGGCATTCCGCGCCGTTTGGTGCTGCTTTGCGACGAGCGTGATGCCGTCGTCGTGACGAGCTACATGCCAAGCGGCGAAGTTTGTAAAGCAGGGTGCGTACAGCCGGAGATTTGCCCGGTTACGAAGGTGAGGAAGCCGGCACCGATGTTCCGCCTCCTTGAGTTCGCACTCGACGCTTGCGGCTTTGAGAGTTTTGTGCTGCGTTCCGAACTTCTCGACGGTGGCGTCGGTGGCGTCAGAGGCGAGGCGGTCGTGCGCACGCTCGATGCGTTGCGGCGACTGGAAGCTGAGCTATCTATGCGGGTGCTGGCAGTGGCGACAGCATGCGCCTGCCATGGCATTCTTAACTTGTTCTCCCTGAGCACTTCCGATTAAAGACGTGGGCATGCGACGAGCGGGAGCAAAGAAGCCCCTACAACAGCAATGACTTCTTTTATCCGCAAAACATTATTAAGATGCGCTTCGTGGAGCATCCTTTGATAAAGGAAGGCAGCATTGAAGAAAGAAAATATCAGATAACGATTGCCGAGAAGGCAAAGAAGGATTCTTTAATGGTTGTTCTGCCGACGGGCTTGGGGAAGACTGTCATTGCCGCTTTAGTAATTGCGGACAAGCTGCGAGAGGGCAAAATTTTATTTCTTGCGCCGACACGCCCGCTCGTGGAGCAGCACGCCACCTTTTTGAGAGGAGTGCTGAACATCGAGCCCACTTTTATAAAAACGCTCACCGGCAGCATACCCCCAGAAAAACGAAGCGAAGTGTGGGGAAACGCAAAAATAGTCGTTGCAACGCCGCAGGTCATCGAGAACGATTTGCTCTTAGGCAGAATAGAGCTAAGCGACGTTGCGCACGTGACGTTCGACGAATGTCATCGGGCGGTGGGCAACTACGCCTATGTTTTCATCTCAGAAAAATATCACGAGCAGCGAGCGGCGGTGAGCAAGAAGCCCTTGATCTTGGGGATGACGGCATCGCCGGGCAGCGACGAGTCCCGGATTATGGAAATATGTAAAAACCTCAGGATAAAGTTCGTAGAAGTCAGGACGGAGCATGACCCCGACGTCGCCCCGTATGTCTTCAGGAAGGATTTCGAGTGGGTGCGTGTGGACGTCCCTGAGGAGATGAAAGAGATAAGAAGTCTGCTGATGCAAGTTCTTGAGGAGAAGCTCAACGAGCTTTACGAGCTTGGAATCATAAAACGGCGGAGGAAGGATATAACAAAGACTGAGCTTTTAGAGCTACAAAGCATGTTGCAAGCGAAAATATCGCAGGAGCGAAGCTCAGCGCTGTATAGGGCGTTGTCGCTGCAGGCCGAGATTCTGAAGTTGAAGCACGCAGCAGAGCTCGTGGAGACGCAAGGACTCGTTGCTCTCCGTCGCTATTTCGAGCGACTGAGGAACGAAGCCGAGTCTCGTGGCGGGAGCCGGGCTGCGAAGAGGCTTATGAAAGACGAACGAGTGCGACGGGCGGTATTTCTGGCAAACGTTATCGACGAGGAGCATCCGAAGCTCGAAGTATTGAAGAGAATTTTGAAGCGGCAGCTAATGCTAAATAAGACTTCAAGAATCATGGTCTTTACGAACTTTAGGGACACTGCTGAAATGATAACGGCGGCGCTTCAAGAATTATACCCGCACGTGCGGGCAGTGCGCTTCGTCGGACAGGCGTCAAAACCCGACGACAAAGGTTTAAAGCAGAAAGAACAAGTCGAAATAATAAAAAAATTCAAAGACGGCGAGTATAACGTCCTTGTGGCTACATCCGTTGCGGAGGAGGGGTTGGACATCCCGTCCACCGACCTCGTCGTCTTCTACGAGCCAATACCTTCAGAGATAAGGAGCATTCAGCGGAAAGGCAGAGCTGGCAGACGTAAGGTCGGGAAGGTCGCAATCTTAATTGCCAAAGGCACGAGAGACGAAGCCTACTACTGGCTCAGCCGGAGAAAGGAGTTGAAGATGTTGCGCAAGATAAGCGAGCTCAGCTTAGAGCCGGATGCGTTAACACCCCACGCAAACGCAGAGCCGCCTGCAAGTGCAGACACAACAGCGAAAGAGAGTGGCGAGACAGACGTCTCAGCCGATTCCATCAAGAAAAAAGCAATGCAGAAAAAACTTCAAGATTTTTTCTGGCGTGATGGTGCGGAGCCGAAGCTTGGTGCAGCGCGGAAGTCGAAACAAGAAAAGAAGCTGAAAACGGAAGAGAAACAGAATGAGAGCGCCGAGCGGGAGAGAATAAGGATTTTTGTTGACCAGCGGGAGTTAAGGTCGCAAGTCATCAAGTTTCTTATGAGCTTTGATGTGAAGCTGGAGTTCAAGAATTTGGATGTTGGCGACTACGTGCTCAGCTCACGGGTCGGTGTAGAGCGAAAGACCGCTGTCGACTTCCTTACCTCGCTCGTCTCCGCAGAAAGGAACCTGTTGCGGCAGATAAAAGAACTGAGCGAGGCTTACGAGCGCCCCCTGCTTATCATTGAGGGCGACTTGAAAGCCGGCAAGACTCAAATCCACCCAAATGCCTTGCGAGGCGCACTCGCCGCCATACTTACGGACTTTGGCGTGCCAATCGTGCAGGTCGAGGACGAGAGAGAGACAGCCGCGCTCTTGCATGCGATTGCCAAGCGTGAGCAGCTCGAACTCAAGCGCGACGTGAGCCCACACGACAGGAAAACCGCAAAAACACTTAAAGAGCAACAGGAATATGTGGTGTCCGCAATCCCCGGCGTCGGCGTCGCCGTCGCAAGAAATTTGTTACGCAGATTTAAGACAGTCGAGCGTGTGATGACCGCCTCTGAAGAAGAGCTAATGAGCGTGGAGCGCGTCGGAGCGGCAACGGCTAAGCGAATAAGGCAGGTGCTCATAGCCGAGTATGACGATTAAGCCTTTGGTTGCGGAGCTGCCGTTTACGGTCGAGCCGTTTTTCTCGCTTATGTCCTTTGATGATGCGGGAACTTAGAAGCTTCTTATGCGGAGGAGCAAAAACCGGGGATGATGCGGATACTCGTTGCAGGCTATTCTGTGAGGCACATTGCATGCTCAGGTGCTCGTGCGGGTTATGAAATCATTGCAGCGGACGCCTTCGGCGATGTGGATTTGAGGAGATGTGCTTGCGCTTACATGCCGCTCGACGAATTTTTGAAGATTCTCAAAAGGCAGCATGCAGGCGAGAGCGTCAACTCAGATGCAAATTTGAAAGGCGTAGATGCGATTATCCTCAGCTCCGGCGTAGAAACGACTTCTTTAAGGGCGTCGCCGCTACGTGGCAAGAGAATTCTGTGTAATGATGAAAGGAGGATGAAAGAGGTTTCAAACAAGCTTTGGCTGGCAAAAAAACTTGAGAGCATGGGCATTTTGCACCCCAAAACCTTCAGTAAGGAAGAGGTTGAAGAAAAGCTGCAATCGGGAGCGCATTTACGTTTCCCTCTGGTTGTGAAGCCGATATTTGGAGGTGGCGGCTTAGAAATTTCCATGTGCTTCAAGGAAAGCGAGTTGCGACGCTTCCTTTCATCCGCAAGCAGCCAAAATTTCATATTCCAAGAATTCGTTAAAGGCGAGCACACGAGCGTGTCCGTGCTTTCTTCAAAAAATGATGCGATTAGCATTTCCGCTAACGAGCAGCTACTCGGCATGCCGGAGCTCGGCACCCGCCGCCCGTTCCTTTACTGCGGCAACATCTCGCCGCTCGACGAGCGCAAGCTCGGAAGGTCGGCATCGAGGATGAAGGGGCTTGCTGAGGATGTCGTCAAGGAATTAAGGCTCATAGGCTCGAACGGCGTGGATTTCGTGTCCTCTGAAAAAGAGGATTTTGTCATCGAAGTGAACCCGAGATTCCAAGGTAGTCTGGACACCGTAGAGCTCGCCTTAAACGTGAATATCTTCGATGCGCACGTAAAAGCTTTTGACGGGCGCATTTCGCTTGACGAGCGGAAATTGGCGCCGAAAAGATACGCAGCTCGCCTTGTGGTCTTTGCGGAGCGCCCTGTCAGAGTCGAGCGAAGCCTTGACGTGCGTGGCGTCGTTGATGTGCCAGAGGTGGGGCGAGAGATAAGAAGTGAGGAACCGATCGCGAGTGCGCTTTGCACAGGCGAGACGAGAGCAAAAGCGCTGGCAAATGCAATGCAAGTCGTGAAGTTCATAAAATCCTGCGTTTCGCCTTTATAAGGATTTAAGCATGCGAAAAAGACTATGACGCTTAGAAAACGCTGCGGAAAGCTTATGGTTTCGACGGTAACAATAGATTAAGGAGAGTTTATTTAGACGTGAGCTGCTCCATGGCTAAAGCCAGGAGCTTATGCCTCTCAGCTCAGACTCTTTGAGGGCAACCTGCCCAGAGCCTGACTCACGGCACAGGGCTGGCTCACCGCAGCCCCTGCCCACTATAGGCATGGGCTCGTCGTCAAGAACTTAAATCTACCAGCATTTAAACTTTTCGACAAACTCCCACCCACCATCTC
>QMVQ01000138.1 GCA_003661185.1 Candidatus Alkanophagales archaeon
CAGCACCACGGAGCCGAGCATGCGCCGCCGCTCGCCGTCCAAGATTTCGGTGGCGCTGCTGAGGTAAAGGTTCAAGTAATCGTCAACGCTCTCAAGTAAGCCCTCAAGGACAAATTTCTCGCCTTTCATCTCGACTTGAATTCTCGTGCCTATAAGTCTCTGTATTTTCTTCGCCGGAAACATCATTATCACCTTTACGCCGCACAGCCCTCGCTGTAAAGTCGTCCTATCAGCTTAAATACTTTGCGTTAAAGTTCGGAGCTGGTCGCTATGAACTTCACTTGCTTCACGCCTTTTATTGACTTTATTTTCCGGATGAGTTCGAGGATTCGCTTGCCGTCGCCTTTCGTCACAAAGACCTCAAGGCAGTTCGTCTCATCCAGATGCAAGTGCAACGTCGTCGGAATCACGTCGTCGTATTCGTGCTGCAGGTTGGAAAGCAGGTCTTTCCGTGTCTTCTTGTCGTAAAGCACCGTTATTACAGCGATTGCACGCTCGCTGACGCCCTTCGTCCACTCGTATTCAGAGATGTAGTTCCGCATCGCTTCCCTGAAAGCTTCGGAGCGGCTGGCGCAACCGCTTTCCGAAAGTGCCTCATTGAACCTTCTTACGAGCTTCTCTGAGACCGAAAAACTTACGACGGGCATTTTGTCTCACTTTGTGCCTTTAAAATAGCGTAGGAGCAAAGGGCGGATAAGCACCTCGCAGCCCTGTCCGGCGTCGCATACACAGGAATGCCCGCCGCTCTTAATATCTCAAATGGCATCTCCGACGAAATGTGCGGGGGTAGGACTGCCAGCAGTGGTTTCTTTCCGTTTTTTCCTCCGCTTGCAGCAGCGTTGTCGTCAGTATCGCCTGCCACCGTCGTTCGGCGCCAAGCGGCAGCCGCCTCCTCTGCAAACTCCTCAACTTTCAAAAAGCTCTTGCCAACGAACGTCGGAGCGCCGCCGATGGCGATGATTGCATCCACGTTTTCGTCGTCAAAGAGGGCAGAGAGCGCTGTTTCGTAGGTACCGTCCTCGACGGCGCCAAAGCCGAGGTCTACAGGGTTTCTGACGCTCGTTCCGAAATTCGGGATGCGTTTCATGATTCGTTCCTTAGTCTTTTCGCTCAGACTTGCGAGCTGGAGCCCGTGCCGTGCGCAAGCGTCAGCTGCAGAAACCGCAGGGCCGCCCGGACTCGAAACGACGGCAACGTTCCGCCCTTTCGGTGGATTTAAGAAGTAAAATGCGAGGACCATGTCCATGAGCTCTTCGATATTGTTCACGTGGATGATTCCGGTTTGTCTACAGACAGCGTTCCACACGCTTTCCTTAGTAGAGAGGGCGCCTGTATGCGACTTCGCAGCCCTGCTCCCCTGCGAGGTGATGCCAGCCATCCAGATGATTACGGGTTTCCGCCTTGCAACAGCTCTCGCAACCTTTAAGAATCGCTTCCCGTCCCTTATGCCCTCAAGATACGCCGCTATGATCTCAGTAGCGGGGTCTTCGCCAAAATAATGAAGGAAGTCTGCAGCGTTCAAGTCGCATTCGTTCCCCGAACTCACTATCTTGCTCACGCCCACATTCAGACTTCGGCATATTCTGTAAAACATGCAAGCGATGGAACCGCTTTCCGAGATGAACGAGACTTTGTCCCCGTTTAGAAGCTTGCCCTCGGAGCGACGGACATCGTCGCCGGCACGCTGGTCAGGGAAGAAGCCGAGCCTGCCCGCCGAGCAATAAATACCCATGCAATTCGGGCCGATGAGTCTTACGCCGCCCCTCCTCGCGAGTCTCAGGATTTCCGCTTCAAGTTGCCGCCCTGCCTCAGAGCCGCTCTCGCCGAAGCCTGCGCTCAGTATCACGCATGCGACGACTCCCCTCTCGGCGCACTCTTCTACCACCTGCGGCACGGTCTCCGGCGGCGTTGTTATTATCACGACGTCCGCATTCCCGTTTATGTCTTTTAGGCTTTTATGCGCCCTCAGTCCTAGAATCTCGTCCGCCCTCGGATTTATTGGGTAGAGTGCGCCGTGTTTTGGGAAGCCCATCCGCACGAGAGAATACAGCAGCAGATGCCCCGGCTTCTTCTTCTCTCTCGAAGCGCCGACGACGGCGACGCTCTTCGGATGAAAAATCTTATCCATAACTTCCCTGCGACTTTCCATCAAACTTGTATGAGTGGCAAAACATAAAGTAGATTCAACACAAAGGGATGCAGATGGGAGAGGTGGCGAGAGAGAGGAAGCTTGAAGAGCTTAAGAAAGTGACGGTGCCATCACTAATGGGCGTGCTTGTGGGCATATTTTCGTTCCTTGCAGGCGATGCGGGCGGCGGCGTTCTCATGCTCGCTCTCGCAGTCCTCGCACAGAAATACGTTTTCACGGTTATTAGGATGCGCATGAGCGGAAGGGATTGGGCTTACATTTCATTCACGACGTTTCTCTGGTGGTTCATCGTGTGGACCCTACTCTTGAACTTGAGCTGAGTGAGGAGAGATGGAAAAGAAGCTGACCGAGGATGTGAAGCTGTATAGGTCGCTGGAATGTTTCTACCATGCGTTGTTTTTGGGGGCGGTCATTGATGTGCCACGGAGGAACGAGCACCGCATGCACCTCCTTTCAGATGTCCTCCTTAACCTTCACAAGAGCGTTTTGGTGCTTCTCCGGGATTTGAAAGACGAGGAACGCCGCCGCATCTACGGGGCGGACTACGAGCTTTGGGAACGTAAGATACGAGAGCTGACATGCCTTAGAGATAGCTGGAGCCTTCCGCATTACGAGATGGAAGGAGAGCTTGAGAAGCTGCAGAAGAAGGTTTTTGAGGCTTTGGATGCGACAAGAAGGCTCATGATGAGATACGTAGAGTTTGTTAAAAAATGAATAACAACTACAATTGGCTGATTTAATTTGCTGGCGCTTAACTCATCCGCTGCCGAGAGCAAGCCTGCAGCGAGGGATATGACGGTGTTAAAGTGTCCCTGCAACCTTAAAGTGTCCCTGCAACCTTAAAGTGTCCCTGCAACCCAGAGATAAAATACCAGAAGCCAAAGCGCCGCCGCCACCACGAACGTGCACATTAGGTTCGTTAGACCTATATGGAAAGCTTCCTCTACGACGAGCTCGTCCCAGCTTTTCCCGCCGTGTTCCTCAGACCGCCACGTCCCCTTCATGGATTTTCGCTGGTCAGGAATCCTGTCCCACCACTCCAAAACCTCTTTCATATAAGCTTCTTCATCGTCGGTGTGCCAAACTTCATTTTTCTTGTGATACCATCTCCTCAAATAATTCACCCTTTGTAAATAGCCTCTCCTAATAAATTAATCTTTCGGAGCACGCACTGCGCGCATGTTCGGGCAAAGGAGAACGCCCGCCCATTCGTCGCGGCGAGAATCTTTTCCTTGTCCGTTCCAGCACTATTTTCAGGAGAATATTAACGAGATTAACGAGAATTTCGTTATATCCGAGTAGTTCTCACACCGCCCGCCACCAGAATGTAGCAAATGATGCTTCACTCCCAAAAAGCCATCAAAATCCTTTTTACTTACGACGTAAAGTTACGTGAGAAACACTTTATAAATTTTTAGCCAATATCGGAGCACGGTGAATAAAAAGTTTTATATGTGGGTTGTGCCTCCTCTTTTTTTGGCTGTTGCCTTAGGGAGGCGATGACTATACCGAAAGTTATAAAAAGAGCCTCCCACCTTAAAGCAAAGGGGAGGTGAAAATTCGTGAAAGGAAGTAAGAGAATGGTAGGAGCGCTGCTTGCGACGATATTACTGGCATCAGTGCTCATGGCGATCACCCCTGTAAGTGCGCAAGCGGGCGCCGAGCACGTTGTGGATGTGGTGACGGAGCTTGATGGCACCACGATATACATAGGGGAGATTCTTAATGCGACGACGACGCCTGTGGTGCCGACTGCGGTCATAACGATATCGTTCGTGCAGGCTGCCGAGCCTTACAACTCGTTCTCGATAACCGGGACGGGTTATGCGAAGAAGGAGATAACGCGGGCGGACGTGCCTGAGGGGAGAGAGGGGAGATACGATTATGATGCGAGCATTGACACTAACGGCGACGGCGTGGCGGACTGGACGGGTTCTGGCGTCGTTTACATTCAGGAGCCGAGTCTTGCGATAAAGATAAAGGACGAGGACGGTGTGTGGGAGATAAGTTCGACGACGGTAGGGAAGAGCGTCACGGTGGTTGCGGACACGAACCTGCCTGACGATTTCGAGGTGAAGCTGAAGAGGGAGGACCCGGACGGGCACGTGCACACGCAGACGATGACGCTCGGCACGCTGAAGGCGGGGCTGCTCGTGGACACTTCGGGTTGGGACGTCGGCGACCATGCGCTTTGGGTCGAGCCGGTCCAAGATGAGTGTTGGGACATCAGCAAGAGCGAGGCGCCGTGCGAGGCGAAGACGCTGACGCTTTATAAGGAGGAGATAAGCATAGAGGCTGAGAAGACCGAGCCGACGAAGCAGGAGAAGGTGAAGATCACGGTGACGGCGCCGCCGTATACGACGTTCAGCGTGACGACGACGCATCCTGAGGATGTGGTGATGACGAGTGCGGAGGACAACCCGTTAGGGCTGGCGCCCGATACGGAGGTGAACCTGCAGGGCAACGTGCCGTTCACCGCAGAAACTGACGAAAACGGCGTCTGCGAGTTCGTCGTCTATTTCGAGGATGACCGGACGTACACGTTCAAGGTCTGGTATGACGCCACCGATTACGGCTCGGCAGACCCTGCGAAGCGGGACGACATCGACATCAAAGTTAGAGAGATCGAGGTCACGATCGAGGTTCCCAGGAGGGTTATCATCGGCGAGACCGTGATGATCAAAGGCACTGCGAGCGCGGGCACCGACGTGGACATCGTAATCGATGATAGGCTAGAGTTCGCTGATGAGCCGCTGAGCGATGGCACGTTCGAGGTGGAGTGGGACA
>QMVQ01000139.1 GCA_003661185.1 Candidatus Alkanophagales archaeon
CGCCCGCAAGAGCGCCCGACGGAAGCTGTGACTAAGGGCACACCCAAGCACGGCACACAGCCCGGCATAGGGTCACTCTGAGCGACTACGAGCTTCATTGGATGAGCTTAGAGGGTTAATGCCGGGCTACATTCTTCTTCTGTAACGAGTAGCATTTCTCAAACTCGGGGAGTTGCTGCTTCGCCCTCGCCGTCGCTTGCCACACATCTCAACCTCATGCACCGGCGGCGATTATCGCTTTAAGGGCTTCATAAGCCCGCTTCGGGTCCATCCTGCCCCTCGTCTTCTTCATAACCTGCCCGACGAGGAAGTTCAACGCCTCCTTCTTCCCGCTTTTGTAATCCTCAACCGCAGGCGTGTTCTCAGCGATTACCTCCCTGATTATGCCATCAATCTCTTCATCTTTCATCCTCATAAGCTCTTTCTTTGCTATTATCACCTCAGGCTCGCCTCCAGCATCCAGCATCTCCCTTAATACTTCGACGGCGCTCCGCTCCGTTATCTTACCTTCCTTCATGAAACGCAGTATCTTAACAAAGTTTTCAGGCGGAACTCGCTGCAGAGCTTCCCGCATGCTCATCGAGCGGTAGTTAAGCTCACCCTTGAGCACATCCGCCACCCAAGTTGCGCAAAGCCGAGCGTCGCCCAGTTCCGCTGCCACGCGCTCATAAAAGTCTGCAATGTGCACGTCGGTCGTGAGCGCAACGGCGTGCTCCCTTGTTATTACATATTGCTGCATGAAACGCCGCACCTTCTCATCAGGTAGCTCCGGCAGCCCCTTCTTTAACGCCTCCACCCAGCTTTCTGAGATTTCGATGAGCACGAGGTCCGGCTCTGGGAAGTAGCGGTAGTCTTCTTCATGCTCTTTCGTCCGCAGTGAGATGGTCACGCCACGAATCTCATCGTAGTGCCTCGTCTCTTGCTTTATCTCGATGCCACGCCGCAGCAAGCCTCGTTGTCTCGTTATCTCGAAGGAGAGAGCACGTTCCAAGCCTTTATACGAGGAAATGTTTTTGATTTCGATGCGTTCGCCGCCTGCGATCGAAACGTTCGCATCCACCCGTAAAGAGCCCTCTAAACCGCCGTCGAACACGCCTAAATACTCAAGGATGCTTCTTATCTTATTTATGAAGATGCGGGCTTCTTTCGGCGACCTTAAATCGGGCTCCGTTACTATTTCGACGAGCGGCACGCCGCTTCGATTGTAATCAACAAGGCAGTATTTAGCAACGTCAATAGTGCCTTTATAGATGAGCCTGCCGGGGTCCTCTTCGAGGTGCACTCTTTTTATACGGATTATTCGTTCGCCGCCGTCGCTTTCGATGCGCACGTAGCCGTTCACCGCCAGCGGGAAGTCGTATTGTGAAATCTGGAAGCCTCTCGGGAGGTCGGGGTAGAAGTAGTTTTTGCGGTAGAAGAGCGTGCGCCGTTGCACCTCACAGTTCAACGCAAGCGCCACCTTTATCCCATATTCCACAGCCTTCTTGTTCACGACCGGAAGCGCCCCCGGCAGCCCTAAGCACGTCGGGCATACGTGTGTGTTTGGCTCTGCGTAATGATATGCGGCGGAGCAGCCACAAAATAACTTGGAGCGTGTCAGCAGCTGTGCATGGCATTCTAAGCCTATCTTCACGTCACCCATGTGCTCACCTTCCCGCTCCGTATTTGTTTTTTCTTGCGACATGCGCGCTCGCCTAAGCTATACAACTACTTACAAAGTGAATTCGAACCTGCAAAACTCGCTCTCCGGCGCCTTCTCAACTCTTTTAACGTGTATATCCTCATTTATCGCAGAACAGAAGCCCTGGAGGAGAGCTTCGCAGCCCTGCTCGCACCATTTCTTGTAAAGCTTATGTATCGTGCATTTGCTCGTCGCAACGAGCTTGTCTTGGCTTAACATCGACTTGTATTCGGGAATGCTTTTCAGAAACGCATCTAATGCTGTTTTTAACGCTTGAAGGTCGTTCCCTTTTATATTGTTGGATTTCACAATACCTCTCCCTATGCCTTCGCCAAAGGAATATGCGAGTGTTTTTAATAACATAACCCCTCTCTTAACATTCTCTCCGAAAATAAAAATGTGCTCCCGAAGCTGAGAGCTTTTAAACAATAGATGCGGAGGGGCATTACATTTTCAGCAGTGTTCCGTAGAACAGAACTGAGCCGAGAAAATGAAAGAAATAAAAATTAGAAAATGTCCTTCTCCAGGACCCAGCTCGGGATCCACTTGCACTCTTCGAGCGACAGCGTCTTCCTGAGTCCCTCAAGCGTTATCCGTGCGAGCTTCAACCGCCCTTTTCTGTCCTTGAATGTTCTCACGAGCTTCTTCTCCTCTAGCGCCGTCAGCATCTTCACCAATGTCTCGTCATCGACGTCGAGCACGCCCTTCAGGTCGTCAAGCGTCATGTTGAGCCCAGGGTTCACTTTGTAGTTCTCGGCGAGCGCCTTGAGCACGTCCTCCTCGCTCTCCACCTTCTTCCGCTCGCTAAGAGCCCCAAATGCCACGGTAATCGGCACTTTCAACTCCGGATGCACCTTACGCACTGGTGGCTGTAGATACTTACGAATCTGCCTTAGTCCCTGGTTAAAGATTAGGAGCTTCATGATTTCGCTCGTCCCGGCGGCGATTTGTAGGATTTTCGTGTCCCTGATGTAGGATTCGACCGGGTAGAAGCGGGTGACGCCGTCGCCGCCCATGACCTGAACCGCCTCAAGGAACATCTTCATGCCGAAGTCCGTAGAAAACATCTTGGCAGTGGCAGCCTCTGCGGCAGCTGTCTTGCCGAGGTCAAGCATGTAAGCAGTGTAGTATGTAAGGAGGCGGGCGGTGTTGAAAATCCAGACCATGTCCGCAATCTTGAACTGGTTAACGCCAATATTGATGGTAGGCTGCCCAAACTGGATGCGGCGCTCCGCATGAAAGACTGCGTAACGTAACGCCTCTCGCATTATGCCGAGCTGCGCCGCTGCCGCCATCGTGCGCTCGAAGTTCAAGCCGCTCATCATGACCCGCCAGCCCTCGCCTTCCTCGCCGAGGCGGTTCTCCACAGGAACGCGAACGTTGTCAAGGTCGATATACGCATTATACAGGTTGTCGAAGCCTATGAGCTCGTTCACCTTCTCAGCATGGAAGCCCTCCGCACCCCGCTCGACGATGAATGCAGAAATATGGCGGTATTTAGCAACATCCTTCGGGTCGTCGCTCGTCCTCGCATACACCACATAAATGTCGGCGGCGAGCCCACTTGTTATGAACCGCTTCTTCCCGGTTATCACATACTCGTCGCCCTCACGCCGGGCGACGGTCTCCACAGAGGCTGCGTCCGACCCTACATACGGCTCAGTCAGCCCGACGGCGCCGAGAAGCTCGCCCTTCGCAATCTTCGGCAGCCATTCTTCTTTCTTCTCAGGTGGTGAGAAGTCTTCAATCTGGTGCGTCCCACCACACATCGTCAGCAAATACGGACACGACAAGGAAACGCCTGCCCGTGAAAGATACTCAAGGATTATACAGCAGCCCGTGTAGCCCCACTCACTCTTCTTGCCGCCGTATTCTTCCGGGATTACGGCGCCGAACCAGCCACGCTTGCCCACTTCTTTAATGAGTTCCCAGGGGAACTCCCGTTTCCAGACGAACTCCTGAATCTTCGGCGTCATTCCGTCGGCGAAGGCGTCCACTTCGTCAGCAAGCGCCTTCTGCGCCTCATTCCACCACGGAAACTTCTCCACGCTTTATCCCTCCTAACCCCCTCTAAGAGTCGCTACTATTTTTAACTTTTATCCTTTTGCTCCCGCTAATTTAACTACGGCGTAGAACGAACTAACGGTGAGCGATGCCCAGCGACATCTTGAAGGAAATACGGGCGGTGGAGGAGGAAATAAGGAAAACGCCCTACAATAAGGCGACGGAAGCCCACATCGGCAGGCTGAAGGCGAAACTCGCAAGGCTGCGGCGGGAAGCCGTAAAGCAGCGAAAGAGCGGCGAGAAGCAGCGCAGCGTGCGAAAGGCGGGCGACGCCACGGTGGCGCTCGTTGGCTTCCCATCCGTCGGGAAATCCACGCTTCTAAATGCTCTGACGGACGCAAACTCCAAAGTGGAAGATTACCGTTTCACCACGCTTGACGTCGTCCCCGGAATGTTCGAGGTCAACGGCGCCAAGATTCAGGTTCTCGACCTCCCAGGCGTCGTCGAGGACGCTGCTAAGGGCAAAGGGGGCGGTAAAGAGGTATTTTCCATAATTAGGATGGCGGATTTGCTGTTGCTGATGGTGGATGCGTTGCAGCCGGAATACCAGTTAGAAGTCCTGCGCAGGGAGCTTTACGAGGCGGGCATCAGAATTAACAAGATGCCGCCGAACGTGGAAATCAGAAAGCGGGATAGAGGGGGACTTACAATAAAAAACGAGTCGAGCCTCGCAGACGCCACGATTCGGGAAATTCTCAGAGAATATAAAATTCATAATGCTGAGGTGTTCATAAAAGAAAAAATAACGGTGGATGAGCTGATAGACGTGCTGGAGGGCAACCGGAAATACGTGCCAGCGCTTGTTGTCGTGAACAAGATAGACCTCCTCAACGGGGCGGCGCCACCGGACATCAAGGACGCCATCCACATCTCCGCCAAAGAACGCATGAACCTTGAAGCCCTACGCAATGCCATTTTCAACACTCTCAGGCTAATCAGGGTTTACTTAAAGCCGCCGGGCGGCGAGGCATCGCCGAAGCCCATGATTCTGAGGCAGCCGGCGACTGTCGAGGCTGTATGCCGCCGGATCCATAAAAACGTTGTGCGTAAGTTCAGATACGCAAAAGTCTGGGGCAAGTCCGCTAAATATGACGGGCAGCACGTCGGGCTCTCGCACGAACTCTGCGACGGCGACGTCGTGAC
>QMVQ01000140.1 GCA_003661185.1 Candidatus Alkanophagales archaeon
TCGTCCCTGCGTCTCGCTTGCGTAACTGTCGTCTTTGATGAGAACTTTCATACCGAAACTCGGGACGTCACGAGCGTTAATTAAGTAACCCGGCTCGCCCCTTGGTGTTGCGACGGCAAACGCCCTTTTCTCAATGGCGGTCGCCAGCGCTGTCTCCCCGTAAACAACAGCATGCTCGCCGAATAGTATCGTTTTTGCGGGCGCCGACGCCCTCACACTCCTCCTCGCACCGCCCCTCACACTCTTCGCACCGCCCTTCATACCTCTCGCCACGCCGCCGCTCATCACTTTTTATTAGCTGTGGAAACTTAGTTAAATGGTCGCCCCCAGCTTGTGCATAATCTGCAAGGGTGCAAACCTTTGCGGGAGGCGGACGTGCCCTTTACTCGCGGCTCTACGCCGCCGGGAGGCGGGAATAAGGCTTAAAAAGGAATTTTTCGGTCCTTCCATATCGGTATTCGTCGGACGGGTCGGCTATCCTCGTGTCAGAGTGGGACCGGTAGCTACAGTCGAAGAGTTCCAGCAAGCCACCCTCTTAGAGGACACAAAAGGCTTGTTCGGGCTCGAGCTTGAAGACATTTTAGAGTTGAGAAGCCTGACCTTGAGGGCGAACAAAAGCGAAAGTGTCTTTTCAAAAAAGAGATTCGTGAGCGACCTTCAAGAGATAGCCTTAGCCTCTAAGCCTGTTGACGTCGAACTTAATTTCACGAAAGAGCCTTCTTTCAGGATGCGTTTCTCGGACTTGCTCCAGCCCGTAGGTGCGACTGCGCCGCTCGAAAAGCTCAAAGTCGTGGAGAACCCTAAGATCCCAAGAGCGGTGGAGAAAGTAGTTTCCGACGACTTAAAGGCGACAGAAGCCGTCAGCGAGCTTTATGCTGCTGGACTCGACGTTCACAAAATTTCAACAATCCTCGCATCCGGCGCTCTTGGTGCAGAGTCGCCGAAGTCAAGGAAGAAGCTCGTGCCGACGAGGTGGAGCATCACAGCGACAGACGACATCGTCTTCAAGCATTTGATTCGAGACGTGCGTAAATGTCCACAAGTCAACGAGTTTCGTGTTTACGAGGCTTGTTACATGGACAATCATTTCGTCATTCTGCTCCGCCCATCAGCGTTCGAGTATGAAAACTTCGAGGCGTGGGCGCCGGGCTCTTCGTGGTATCCTGCTGACGAGTTTGAGGTTGAAGTCGAAGGGAGCGGTAATGAGGCAAAGTTCATGTCTGCAACGAAGGCGGCGGATGTTGCGGACACCGACGTCACGCAAATGCGACGCAAGGCAAAGTCTTTAATCCTGCGTGAGTATGAAGGCTTCAAAGGCAGAAAAAATTACGCAGCACAAGAAGGCGGTGGTTACTATGCGGCAAGGCTCGCCGTCGCTGAGTTCCTGCACAACATTCGGCGGCAGGCAAGCGTTGTAGTCTTCAGGGAAGTTCACGAGGGCTACGTGCTCCCGCTGGGTGTCTGGGTCGTTAGGGAGACTGCTCGCCGCGCCTTCGAGCGTAAGCCTCAGGTCTTTGAAAGTGAAAAAGAAGCCCTTGAGTATGTGGATTCGAGGCTAAGGCTGGGGCTTAAGCCATTTGCAGAAAAAAGTTTGGTGTTGGGGCAGAAAAGGCTTAATTGCTTTCTACCGTCTTAATCTCCTTACTAACGCCCGTTCCTGCCGCCACGCATCACAACTTAACGAGTTTTACGTCAAAAATCCCGTCAACAGTCTTAACTTTCTCGAGGACGTCCTCGCCCACCGGATTATCAACGTTAAGCACCATGACCGCTCGCCCTCCGATCTTTTCCCTGCCGACTTGCATTGCGGCGATGTTAATTCCGTGGTCGCCGAGGATGACACCGACCGGTCCTATGACTCTCGGCTTGTCGATGTAAGAGCAGATGAGCATGTAGCCCGAGGGCACGGCGTCCACTCGGTAGCCGTCAATCTTCACAATTCTCAGATCATTCTTTCCAAAGACCGTGCCTGCAACAGTCCTCTCCGCCTCATCGGTCTTCACGGTAATTCCGATGAGCGATGAAAAGTTTTCAGCGTCTTCTGTCTTAGTCTCCGTCACCTTGATGCCCATTTTCCTCGCAATGAGCTGCGCATTCACGTAGTTGACGTCGGCGAACTGCGAAAGGAAACCCCTGAGCATTGCAATACTGATGAGCCTCGTGTCCTTCGTTGCGATTTCGCCCTGATACGAGATGTTTACACTTTCTATCCGCCCGGAAACAAGCTGTGCTGCAAGCCTTCCGAGACGTTCTGCAAGCGTTAGGAAGGGTTTTATGGCGTCGAGGATTTCCGCTGGCACGTAAACAAGGTTCACAGCATTCTTCACGGGCTCGCCCCGCAACGCTCGGCAAACTTCCTCGGCTATGACCACCGCAACGCCCCTCTGCGCCTCCTCGGTCGAGGCTCCGAGATGCGGCGTAACGATGATCTCTTCGAGCGTCAGCAACTCGCTATCCTTTGGCGGCTCCTGCTCGAAGACGTCAATAGCGGCGCCGGCGACCTTTCCGCTTTTTATGGCACGCACGAGGGCGGCTTCGTCAATTATCCCGCCACGAGCCGTGTTTATTATGCGGACGCTGTTTTTCATAATCTCAAATTCCTTGTCGCTAATCATGTGATACGTCTCGTCAGTCAGCGGGACGTGCACCGTTAAGAAATCAGCGATGCTGAGGACCTTGTCGAAGGGCAGCAGCGAGATACCAAGCTCTTTCGCTCGCTCTTGCGAGACGTAGGGGTCGTAAGCGACGACTTTCATGCCCAGGCCGAGTGCCAGCCTTGCGACCTCCGTGCCTATCCTGCCGAGCCCGATGATGCCTAGGGTCTTGCCACGAACCTCGACGCCCATGTATTTTCGGCGATTCCACTCCCCCGCCTTGAGCGACTTATCCGCCCGTGGTATTTTTCTCGAAAGGCTCAGAAGCAGCGCAATCGTGTGCTCCGCAGCCGAAATAGTATTTGCTTCCGGGGCGTTAACCACGAGCACGCCGTGTTCGGTGGCGGCGTCCACGTCTATGTTATCCACGCCGACGCCCGCCCTGCCGATGACCCTCAACCTCGTTCCTGCCTCTATGATTTTACGGGTCACTTTCGTCCCGCTGCGAACGATGAGCGCGTCGTAGCTCTTGATCCTCTCCGCCAGCTCGTCCTCGCTGAGCTTGAGCGCAACATCCACCTTCGCAAACTCCTGCAGCTTCCTTAACCCCTCATCGGAAATCGAGTCCGCAACGAGTATCTTTGGCTTCCCTTGCTCGTTCGTGCCAGTCATCTCGACCACATTGCATTTAATGTGATTTTAAGGGTTAGCTCGTCGTCCGGCTCAGCAACCGGCATCGACCTCCTGCGCCGCATCACTAGCCTCCACTACGACCACCCTCCCGCAACCCCGCAGCTCAAGACGGACGCCGTCCATCAAACATCGCAACAAATTGGAAAATTAACAAACACGGCACCAAGTAGCTCACCGGTTAATGCTGGATGCGATTTCCTCTAATTTTCTCATGAACTGGTAAGCTTCCTTCGCGTACACCTCAAAGTCGCTTGGCTCTATCACTTCATCATAAAAATTCACGTGTAAGGTCTCCAAGAACAAGAACGATTTGTACAACTCTGGATTCTCCACCTCCTTGGATAAGGTCTTAACGAAATTTCTCAGACCTTTATGTCGCCCCAGCCTCTTGCCCGCCCTAGCCGCCACCGCCTTAACCTCTTGTGCTATCGCGCCCCAAAGAAGCTCAGAAGCCTTTCTAAACTCCCCTCGCCCCGCAAACTTCTCAGCATTGGTTAGGTATTTATCTCTGGTCTTAGCATAAATGTCAGTACTCAGGTCTTTCAAATTCCACCACCCTTCCTGTTTTGTCGTCTATTACGATCTTTACAATCTCTTTAAGGAGGGCGCCAACATCAAATTCCAGATGCCACCTGTCCTTATCTAAACGAACGCTGACCAGACGATGGGTATAGTAGCCAGCCTTCTCCTCTAAAAACCTCACAGCACGCTCAACAGCTTCCTCAGTGTCCATATCAACATGTTTAGAGAGGGGTTATAAAGCTTTCTCGCCGAAGATTAGTATGGGTGATTCGGTTGTTTTACGAGGCAATACTGGACGTCAAGGCGAGGGAAGTTATAGACTCGCGGGGAGACCCCACGGTCGAAGTTGATGTCATCACCGAAAGCGGTTTCGGGCGGGCGATAGTGCCGTCGGGCGCCTCCAAGGGCAGGAACGAGGCTCTGGAGCTGCGGGATGGGGACGAGCGTTTCGGCGGGAGAGGTGTGCTGAGAGCGGTTAAAAACGTGAACACCATCATAAAAAGCGAGATTGTGGGCATGAACGTGTTTAATCAGCGGGAAATCGACGAGACTTTGAAGAGCCTCGACGGCACGCCGAACAAGTCGAGCCTCGGCGCGAATGCAATACTCGGCGTCTCGCTTGCGGCGTGCAAGGCGGCTGCTGACGCCCTCGTCGTCCCCTTGTATCGATATTTGGGCGGAGTCGCCTCCTACACGCTGCCGACGACGATGATGAACGTGCTCAATGGCGGTCGTCATGCAGGGAACGAGCTGAGCCTCCAAGAGTTCCTGATCGTCCCGATGGGCGAAAGCTTTAAGGAAGCCTTGAGGATGGGCGTTGAGGTATACCATGAGCTAAAAAGGGTTTTGCGAGAGAAATACGGAGTGCTCGCGACGAACGTCGGCGACGAAGGTGGTTATGCGCCGCCGATGCGAGAGACGAGGGAGGCGCTTGATGTTTTGGTCGAAGCGATCGAGGCTGCGGGCTACGACGCCGGCGGGAAGGGTGCGAACGCCGTGAATTTGGGGCTGGATGCGGCGGCGTCTTCCTTCTACGATGAGCGTCGGAGCGTTTACACTGTAGACGGCACCGAAA
>QMVQ01000141.1 GCA_003661185.1 Candidatus Alkanophagales archaeon
ATATATTCGTTCTGGACAGCTTTAGTGTAGATGTGACCGCAGTAGGTACTGTAAATATAATACCAACGGGAGCTGGAGTTCATGAGCTGACAAAGGACGAGGAGGTAATAGTACTCCTGGGCTTCATAGAGTACGCTACCACTCCAATAATAACGGCTATCCAGATCACCGCTGATGAGGAGAAGTACAAGCCCGTCGAGGTAAGACATCACCTATTCAATGGTATAAGTGTGTACCCACTGGACTACCCGATAATAGTTAATGTAAGCCTAGATATAGATGCCAAGGCGGAGGCTACTGGGACCACCAAGCTAACACCCTACGGACTCCACATCGCTCTTGGTAGTAAGATTCCAGATCTGACATAGAGCGATAAGTTTAATAGTAATAGTTTTTTTCTCTATTAGAATACAAAGGTGGTAGTGTGAGTGGTCTAACTCCAATTACAGAGGTACTTCTGAAGGAGAACCAGAATATTGCACTGATATACCCGATATCCATAGCCAGAACGCCTACATTTAGACTCTACTTCTTCAGGATAATGAGGAGGTACCCACTGCACAGGACATACGATTCGGAATTGGAGGAGATAGCACCGGGTGATACTGTAGAGTTCAACTTCCTTGGTACTACTGGACTTGGATCTGGTGATAATATTCTAGAGGTGTACGAGACCAGACCGTTCAGAATACTACACTTCGGAATAGGTATAATGCCTGGGGAGATATGGATATACAGAGCACAACCACCTGAGGTAACACAGACTGGCTTTGGATATAGAACACCACCGAGCATTGGTGATAAGTTCGACTACATACCGGGGTACTTGAGTCCATACGATAATCCAACCATAGCTACCGAGACCATAATACACTATAAGCTCACGGCACACTTCGGATTCAGGAACTCATCTGCTAGGACTATAAGACCATCACTTAGACTACTAGGTGCTGGATACGATGTACTACCGATTAAGGAGAGGACTGTGATAGATAAGTTCCTAGCCGGTATAAAGCCCTGTAGGTTCATAACCGTCGGTGGACTGGCACCATTCGAGTTTGCAGTACCGGATGAGTGGAGGGGGTATGAGGTAGACATAGATACTGCAACACTTGAATCGATACTGAAAGAACAGTGGGGAGGTGGTGGTAGATGAGCGTAGTTAGACCTGAGGACTGCTTCACACTACCCCTACCGGGTACAAGTCCACTAGTCGGTACCAGCGAGGTATCGTATGGTACTGTACCTACGGAGAAGAACTGTAGGGTTATCTATGGCATAATAATAAACAACCACTATACTACTGCGGAGAACACGGTAACCATTAGGCAGTATAAGAATGCTACACTAGAACAGGAGTGGGCTTTTATAGTATCACCCGGTGGTACACTATCGTTCATCAGGAGTAAGGAGACACCAATACTAGTGATACCAGCTGGTAGGGAGATAAAGGTAGTAGCCTCAAATGCATCTGCAACGGTACTGCTAATGTGCTACGATAGATAATCTTTTTTACCCTCTCTTTCTACTCTCTACAATTATCCTTATGTTCACTGGGAGCAGTTCGCCAGGGTCTACTCTCCTGAACTCTATTATCTTTAGTGGTCCAACCTTTACCTCTGGGAGTTCGAGTATCGGTGGGTCTATCAGCTTTGGTATCTTTATCGTTATTACCGGCTCCTTTACCACCTCTACAAACCTCTTCATTATACCACCACTCTAATATCTGGTAGGGGTAAATATATTTAACTTATCACTCCTATTATCGTAGGTGCTATTGTGGGCAGTGAGAAGGAGGAGATCAGGTGGTATGTAAAGGATCTATACCAGGAGCTATTGGGTTGTAAGTACTGGTATGCCCCAATTCTAAAGGGTTGGATTCCATGTCGTTTCCCCGCACTTAGATTAGCTGGAGTCCCACCATGTAAGCTGTGCTGGAGGTACTATATCTACAATACCCTACTGAAGATCAAGGGAGGTAGAACCCCCTAACCTATCACCTCTCTTAGGAACTCCATCCTCCTCAGTACCTCGGATGCTACAGTTCTCAGGTACATCCTACCGGTATCCGTTATGGTGTACTTCCTACCCTCCTTGGATATCAGCTTCCTAGCCCTCATCAGTGCTAGTAGTGTCTTCAGGTACGCCCTACCGACTCTAAATGGGGTACTGCTAATCCTATTGTATAGGCTACTGAACCCCATTGGGGTATCCGATAGTATGTGTAGTACTATTAGTGCGACCACTACCCTACTTATCACGCCTATGGTCATACTCGCAAGTGGTGTACTTAGCCTGGCTATCGGTTGATCTGTCCTAACACTATCACCCTCCTTTACGAACACCTCACCGATGACACCCTCCCTATCGGATCTGACCTCTACAAGTGTCTTCATGGACTCAAGTACTACCACCACATCCCCCTTGGATACCCTATCACCCGGCTTCACCCTGACCTCAACTACCCTACCCGTTATCGGGGATACTATCACGTTCCTCTTCGGTGGTACTTCCTCCACCTTACCAGTAGGTTTTACCGGCTCTACCCTACCCAGTTCCTCGACCTCGACTATGTATGTCCTACCGGCGATCTTAACCCTGTACTTCTTCACATGGATAACTGGTGGAAAAAGTATATATCCATAGCGTGGTCAATTCTAAACATGGATCTGGAGTCATTGAAATGGGATGAGCACAACCTAGACCTATACCGAATAGAGAGGAGACTTGAAGAGTACATGGGATTAAAGAGTGAGAGGGAAATAAAAATCGAAGAGGACTACCTAAGAGTTTGTAGGAACTTAAAGCTGGTCTTCTTTGAGGACAATAGTCCTGAAAGGGGGACTGATGACTGGGACTTCACGGGGTGGTGGACATTAAATACTTCTATCTACGTATCACCTCCCGCTTCTGTAGAGTTCGGAGATCATGCAGGAGCATTATGTAAGGTCACGGAAACACTAGACATACCCGAAGGAAGACTCGTGTTCTATGTAAGGCATGCCGATGATTGGCATGATACCTATACTACCGGTTGGAATATACATTTCAGAGTAAACGATGATGTAGGAGGATTCAGCGTAGATGGTAGTGGATTTGCAGTAAACGGCTATACAGTACATACATGGGTTCATGGTTATAGTGTAGAACTCTGGGAGGGAGGAAGTAAAGTTACGGGAAAAGGTATAATTAGTGCTCCTCATGCAAACCAATGGGGGAAGTACCGAGTGACGTTCTGGATAAGTGAGGACGTACTAATAGTTAGAAAGGAGTGGTACGATGGAGGAGCAGAGGAATGGAAGAAGATGATAGACGATCTAACAGATGTATCACCAACATTTGAAGAGCCAAACAACCGTGTGGGGATTGGTAATAGATATTGGTACAACTCGTGGTTTGATGACATAGAGATCTGGAAGAGAATTTGATTACCACTCTTCTTTATACTTGAACTCGAACTCCGTGTCAGGAGGCATCTCGTAGTACCACCGTTCTGTATACACAAGCTCGTACTCTCCAACTATGATCTCCCATTTCTCCGTGTAGACCTTCTCCATTGCAAGCATTCCGTAGTGCCAATCCTCCTTAAATACTCTCTTCATACCCTTCTTAATGTGGTACCTAGATGTCGTATCTGGAATAGTAGTCCAGTCGGGTGATACGTGTATGGTATTCTTAGTATTCGATACCACACCCCTAACCTGACCAGCTCCAGTACCCTCCACTATGTTTACCTCACCACCCTTCCACTCATCTTCCTCCCACTCCTTAGTCTCATCCGTTAGAGTACTCTCAGTGGCGGAGGTAACAGTACCCTCATCATCCTTCATGGGACTTCTAGGAGCAGTCGGTGGTGATACTATCAGGTGGACGTATGTGGTAGTTGGAGTACTGTATTCAAATTTAACCCTACCTGGTGCGTATACTACTCTATCGGTCTCCTTATACTCTACCCTCTCGAACCTAACTACTTCATCGTGCTCATATGATATATCAAGCTCTTTTGGTACTTCTATCTCAGGTAATCTTACCCCAAGCCTACATCTAAATCGCATCCTAACCCCTGTATGCCCTTAGTAGGCTTCCAGATACGGTTATCAGTTCGGCGTATTCATCTAGGTCTACATCACATACTGCTCCAAGGCACTCGGAAAGCTCTGTAAGTACGGTGGTGTCGTCATCTATCACTATTATCTTTCCAGCAATACGACTGTGGTAGAGTATCTCGAACTTCCCATCATTATCGACATCTGCGGAGTGTATTCTGAATGGGAATACCCCAATTCCGGTAACATTAGCTATTATCTCGCTGTCCTCGGCAATATCCCATATGGATATGTAGCCTGAGTCATCTATCATAAACAGCTCCTCTACACCATCACCATCGATATCGCATAGTGTAAACAGTCCGGAGTAGGTTGGTCTCCTCTCAAGCTCTACCGCTCCAGTATCCTTGTTCCTACACCTCCAGTATCCCTCCTCAAACCCGACTATCTTACCAAGATTGGGGGCGTATACTACACCATCGATCATTCCCATACCTGGTAGTGGGCTTGAGAATAGTTTACTTCCAGTTAGCAGGTCATAACATGCGAACTCCAGGTTGTTTGCATCAGCAATATAGAGCTTACTACCAACTGTTGCGAAGTATAGTGAGAACATGGAGAGGACAACCGGGATTGTCGTAATCAGTGACCCATCGTGGTCTACAACGTATGCAGTAGCTATTCCACCACCACCCTTTCTAACTCCAAAAGCCTCTTCAAACCCATCACCATCGATATCTCCGAAGTGCATGTACATTGGGTATTCATCAGTACCAGGGGCTACTTTAGTACTCCATAAC
>QMVQ01000142.1 GCA_003661185.1 Candidatus Alkanophagales archaeon
AGTCTCGCCCTCTTCGATGGCTTTTACCATCTCGCCTTTCTCAAAGAAACCTAAATCTTCGGGCACCATCAGTTCTTGCGGGCTGAACGGCGCGTAAACCTCAGCGACGTCCACGTCCTTTGGTTCGAGCTTCGCAGCCTCGAACGCCCTGCGAGCCGCCAAAATATTTGCTTCAAAGCTCGTGATGGACTTACAGCGGTCAGTCGGCACGAAGGCGGAGTTGTCGTGATGCTCGCCTATGCCTTTAATGTAAATTGGCGTGTCGGTGTATTTGCGAGCGTCTTCCGCAGCGCAAAGCACGACGGCGGCGGCGCCGTCCCTTGCTGCCGAGGCGTCTAAAAGCTTTATCGGCGAGCTTAGCATCGGAGATTTCAAAACGTCATCCACTGTTATTTTCTCCCTAAAATATGCAAGGGGGTTTTTCGTTGCGGCATTACGGTCTCTGACTGCCGCGAGCGCAAAATGCTCCTCCGTCGCCCCGAACTCGTGCATGTAGCGGCGGGCAGAACAAGCATATGCCCAGATAACGCCACCCCGCGCATAAACCCGTGTTAGCGGTTCGAACATATCCAGAAAGTCCTGACGCTTGAAGATGCCAAGGCTGTGCTCGCGGACGGCGCCGAAGCACACCGCCACTTTCACATTTCGCAGCATGATTTCGTTCGCTGCGTATTTCAGCGTGAGCCCGGCAGCGACGCCCCCGCAGCCTATCTCCGCCATGGACTTCGGCGAAATCCGTATGTACTCGGCGAGCACCGAGAGGTGCAAACCGAGCGTCGTTATGTAGTTCGGCGTTGCGTAAAGCCCTTCAATTTCGTCCTTCGACACGCCCGCATCCTCAAGTGCCAGCCTGATGACCTCGAGCGCAAGCTCGTTCTCGGGACTCTTTGGATATTTCCCAATGCTCAGCGCCCCGCACCCGATAATTGCAACTTTGTTCATCAACTAACCTTCTTACCTCCCATTTTAATCTTCCATTTTGAAACCAAGCAGATTCTTAAACTCACACACTAACTTTTTGGCATGATAAAGGCGGCAGTCATCGGAGCATCTGGCTACATCGGCATGGAGCTTGTCCGCCTCCTGCTTATGCATCCCGACGCCGAGCTCGTGGCGGTGACCTCAAGACGCTTTAAAGGTTTGCGGGTCGGCGACGTGCTCCCACACCTCCAAGGCTTCACTGACCTCAAATTCGAGGACGTGGACGCCGCCGAGCTTTCAAAGCGGGCAGACATCGTTTTCACGGCAGTGCCGCACGGCGCCGCAATGAGCTATGTGCCGAAAATCTTGGAAAACGCAAGCGTCGTGGACTTGAGCGCGGATTATAGGCTTAACCCGCAGGAATACGAAAAAATTTACAAAAAGAAGCACGAAGACCCGAGAATTGCGGTTTATGGGCTTACGGAGCTTCACACTGCCGAGATAAAAGATGCAAGGCTCGTTGCAAACCCCGGCTGTTACCCAACGGGCGCCGTCCTTGCGGTAGCGCCGCTCGTTGCGGAGGGCATCGTCGCTCATGCGGTCTTCGATGCGAAGTCAGGAATCTCCGGGGGTGGTGCCGAGCCCTCGGAACGCTCGCATTTCCCCAATCTCGCTGAGAACATCATTCCCTACAACGTAACTAAACACAGGCACGTCGCCGAGATAAAAATGGAGCTGGCACGTCTCGCCTCCGCCTCGTCTTCCGCTTCCGCAACGCTGAAAGTAAGCTTCACGCCGCACGTCATCCCGTGCATTCGTGGTATTCTGACGACGGCGCACGTCCTCCTGCGTGACGGCGTGAGCGTGCCCACGCCAGAGCAGCTTAATAGCCTCTATGAACGCTTTTATGAGGGGAAGCCATTCATAAGGATTTTCGGTGAGAGAATGCCGTCATTAAGCTACGTTCGTGGCACGAACTTCTGCGACATCGGCTTCTGGGTAGACGAGGATGCAATGCGCATTGTTGTGGTTTCAGCTATTGATAACCTCGTAAAGGGCGGCGCCGGGCAGGCAGTTCAAAACATGAACTTGATGTTCGGGCTTGTCGAAACCACAGGGCTGCACACGCCAAGCTTGACACCATGATGTCACTGAGAGCTGCGAGCGAAAACAACACATTTAAAGCCAAATTATTAAACATGACATTTTGGGTGCGAGCATGGAATTGAAAGATGTCCAGGCAATAGATACGATGTGTAGAGCTTACTACTGCGACCCTGAGATTGCGAAGGAGGTGTTTCGGCATTATGAATTTCAGATAATGGGGATAACGACTTTCGGCGGCGTAATGCGAAAGCTCGGCATAAAAGAGCCGAGCGAGCTTTGGAGAGTCCTCGCAGACCTCGGTAAGGGCTCTGTCGAGGCTATGCTACAGGAAATGGACGAGATAGGTGTGGAATACGTCTTCATGGACCAGATGATAATTTGGTCGGTGCGGGAGCATACTGAGATGTGCCACATACCGCTGGAGCAGCTCGTCAAGCTCTGCGACGCGGCTGACGGTAGAATAATCGGTGGGGCAGGCTACAACCCGTTCAGGATAAAGGAGAGCCTCAAAGAGGTGGAAACTGCAGTTCGCGACTACGGCTTCAAGTATGTGTGGTTCCACCCAATAAGCTTCGGGCTTAGACCGAATGACAAGAAGTGCTATCCGCTGTATGCCAAATGTCTCGAACTCGAAATACCGGTATGCATGCAAGTGGGGCATTCCGCAGAGCCACTGCCAAGCGAGCCCGGACACCCAATGTATGTGGACGAGGTTGCAATTGATTTTCCGGACTTGAAAATAGTGTTGACGCACACGGGCTGGCCGTGGGTGGACGAGTGGATTTCGATGCTCTGGCGGCATCCGCATGTTTACGGGAACATCGGCGCCTACTACCCGAGCGACGTGGCAAGGCGGATGCCGCAAATCATTGATTTCATGGACCGTCGCGGGCGTGATAAAGTGCTTTGGGCGACGAACGGCTTCGGGCTGACACGCTGTAAGAAGGAATTCTTGGAGCTGCCGCTTAAGGACGAAACGAAAAGGAGAGTTTTGAGAGAGAATGCAATCAAAGTGTTTGGGCTTTGATGAGGCGGTTCAGACTCGTGCTAAGAGCGGAACGTGGCAAGTGCGTGGAGACTGTCGCAAAACATGAATACTGGCGGGCAGTTGACGAGTATATGCGGCTTGAGGGGGCAGCGGAGGAGCTTGAACTGAAAATAGAATTACTACGCAAGTTTTTAGAGGAGATGGACATCCGCAGATATAGGGCGGAGCTTGAAGAGCTTCAAGCTAAGGGCGAAGATGCTTTCTTGATGCTTGAATTAGATGAGAACGGTAGGGCTCATGCACGGATTGAAACGCGATAGAATTAAGTGAGGGGCGGAGTTAAGTTGAGTTGAAGTGGAGGGGTGAAATGAGAATTTGCGTGCCGACGCTCGGCGAAAAGGGGCTTGAGAGCGAAGTATTCTGGAACTTCGGACTTTCGCCAACGTTCACGCTCGTCGAGCTTGAGAGCGGCAGTGTCTGCATCATTCAAGGCTTCAAAGATGGTTGTGACGGCAGCAGGATAACCTCCGAAATCATAATGAACAGCGACGTCGGTGCGGTCGTCTGTAACGGCATAAGTGCGTTCGCCGCCGAACGCCTCATGAGGTTTGGAATTTCCGTTTACGTTGGCGCAAAAGGCAAAGTCAAAGAGGCGGTGGAGGCATTCAAGGCAGGGCGGCTGCTGAAACTTGAAAAGGCGGAATGCGTACACGCAGGTGTTCACGACGAATGCGCAGAACACGACACTTGCGCAGAGCACGACGAACGGTAGCTTGTTTGAGAGATGATGCTTAAAATAACGACGCTTTGCGACAATGTCGCCGCAGTTCGCGAGGGCATACTCGCAGAGCATGGCTTTTCCGCTCTTATCGAGACTGAAGACGTTAGGATTCTCTTCGATACCGGCCAAAGCATTTCGGTCGTCAATAATGCAGACGTTTTAGGCGTCTCTTTGGACGTTGACGCCATCGTGCTGAGTCATGGGCATTACGACCACACTGGCGGGCTTCTTTACGTGTTGCGGCGTCTCAGCAGGGGCGGTATAAGAAAGACAAGGGTCATAGCGCACCCCGACATCTTTCAGAAGAAATACGTGGTGCGGGACGGTAAGGAGCGGTATGTCGGCATCCCTTACGCTAAGGATAAACTTGAGAGCTTTGGAGCACGCTTCGAGCTTCAAGAGAAGGCGTTACGGCTGTCGTCGAACGTCATGACCACAGGCGAGGTGAAAAGGGTGGTGAGCTTTGAGAAGGGGGATAAAAGCCTTTACGTGCGGGATTCAGGCTTGAAGCAGGATGAGGTGCGAGACGACCAAGCTTTGGTGATAGACCTTGATGAGAGGGGTTTGTTTGTGGTGCTGGGCTGTGCGCACGCAGGCATGATAAACACTCTGGAACACGCCCTTGAGCTTACTGGCGCCTCCAAGATTTACGGCGTCGTTGGCGGCACGCATCTCCTCGGCGCAAGCGAGCGCAGGATAAACGAGACGCTAAGATGGTTGAAGCGGCACGCCGTTTCGCTGGTCGGCGTCTCGCACTGCACGAGCATGCGTGTCGCCTTGAAGTTCGCAGAGGCGCTTAAAGAAAAATTTCTCTTCAATGCTGCCGGCACGGTGCTGTCCGTTGAGTAACTCCCGTTCTGCCTATCCGTTGAGAGCGTGTAGGGTGTTAATTTCGTAACGGGTGGGCTCCCCTCCTCCCATCTTCATCGGCTGGCTTTCGGGGGAGCGGGAACGGAACTCCCCACATCTTCAAGGCTCTTGAGCGGATATTCCAGCTCCGACAACATCACGGTCGGCTGCAAACCCACATTTCGCATTTTAAG
>QMVQ01000143.1 GCA_003661185.1 Candidatus Alkanophagales archaeon
CGTTATACGCCATTGCAAAACCCGGAGGTATTTAAATATGCAAGACTTTAAAGATATAGAGGAGGGAACGAAATGGGAAAGGTGATAGAGAAGGTAAAACTCACAAGCTTGTTTGAACCAAAGAAGTCGGTAGAAGTAGAGGCAGTCATTGATACAGGTGCAACGATGGTAGTATTACCTAAAGATATAGTGGATGCTCTTGGATTAAGAAAGGTGCGGGAAGTAAAGGTAAGATATGCGAACAATAAGGTAGAGACGAAACCTATTTATGGAGTAGTAACCATTGAGCTCAAGGGACGCTCAGCTAATCTTGATGTCTTAGTAGAAGAAAAGGGCTCACAACCCCTTATAGGGCAGGTGCTATTGGAGCTATTGGACCTTATAGTTGAACCTAAGACAAGAAAGCTTATACCCAATCCTGCTTCTCCTGAGATGCCAATGATGGAGATACTCATGGAAACGGCTTATAACAGCGGGTATGCGGTTCGCTCACGCTTACTTCCGCCTTCTTAAGCCGAAGCACGCCAATTCATCGCATACAGCTTTTACGAGACGTTGCATCATGATAGAATTTGTTGTCAAAAATAACAAAGCTAAAATCTTAGAACATCATACCACATCATGAGGAGATTTCATGAGCAGAGCAAAAAGGCTGGGTTTTGCATTTTTCACCGTTTGCATATTTGTTACGTTCCTTTCCGCTCTTAGCTTGCCTACAACTCTCGGCAGCTCTCCCGCAGCATCGCATCTGCAGTCACAGCCGCAAGCCCCGCCACCAGCGGTGGAGTTCGGCGAAAATCCGTGGGGGCATTTACCGATAAAAGTTTACATAGATGAGGAGACGGCACCTGATAGGCTAAGGGCAACTTACAAAACAAGCGTGCTTGATGCCCTTCGGTATTGGACATGGGGCGAGGGGCGTGAGTATCTTAAGGAAAAACTCGGCTATGAAGCGTATTTCTCACCAGCGGAATCCCATGACGATGCTGACATCTGCATAAGTTGGGTCAAGGAGCTTGAGGGCGAGAAGGCGGGCGAGTGTAAAATATTATACAGCAATACTTCCTTTTTGCGTGCGGAAATAATGTTGGAGAGTGGATATGCGAGCTCCTTCTTCTGGCATTACTACGATGAGAAGCGAATGAGCGACCTCGCAAAGCACGAAATCGGGCACGCCCTCGGCTTGCAGCACAGCGACGACCCGAGCAGCATCATGTATCCGTCGTTTGAAATCACCGAGCGTGAATTTTTCACGTCTTCACGGCATTTACATATCATCTTAGTATTCTTCGCTTTCATCATGCTCGTGGACATCCTCATATTCTTTATACTCGGCAGGCGAACCCTAAGAGAACAACAAAGACGGCGAATAGAAGAAATAGAGCTTCAGTTGCTCGAATCTAAGGTAAAGGGGGCCGTAAAGAAGGAAAAAAAGTATATGGAGTTTAGATGCGCACACTGCGGTTACGTAACTGCGGATTTTAAAGAAATAGAGATGAAAGAGTGTCCTAATTGCGGTGGGAAGCCGCTCTGGAGGAGTTTAGATTTGGAGGCAAACGGCTCTGATGCCAGGGACAAGGAGCTTAGCCTTAAGGCGGCATTGCCGCAATCTACTGATAAGAACCCCGACCGATAACCCGCCGAGCCTTACGCAACGAGGCGCCTCTTTGCGGGGCGACTTGCCCCAATATCCTCAAGCGTCGCTTAAACCGCAAGCTCCCACCATTTGCAAGTTAAAAGTGCATGGCTGGGAAGTGTAGCACCTACGACGCCGGCTTGAGGCATTGAAGTAGTAACCAAGGGTTTTTGGCACTTGGGTTGATAAGGAAAACTACATATATATGTATGAAGAAGATGCTGAATGTATCGGACTCAAGGGGGGCTTAAAGTGGCGGATTTAAAAGAGGAGCTTATAGAGTTTGCGAGAACGATAGGAGCGGATAAGATAGGCATAGCGGACGCAAGCCTCATAAAGAACCCTCCGCAGGAGCAGGATTTTGACCCAGAGAATTATGTTAATGGGGCGAAGTGCGCTATATCAATCTGCGTAGCGTTCCCAGAAGATGCAGTCGGACTTGACGACGAGGACGATTTCACGTTCTGCACGAGCTTCGGCTCGACATACGTGACCCTGAAAAGGCAAATAGATACTATAGGGATGAAGCTGGTGAAATTCCTCGAAGAAAAGGGATACAAAGCGAAATACATAGGTCCGGAGCTCCCTTTCGACAAGGGTTGCCAGATATGCGGGCTGTTACATCCTTATATCCACAAGCATATCGCTCAGGTCGGCGGAATAGGCGAAGAGGGCATGTCAAATCTCCTGGTGACGCCAGAATATGGTCCGAGGGTCATACTTGCATCCGTAATCACGGATGCGCCGCTCGAACCGGACGGTCCACGGCTCGTTGGCAAGGTATGCTTAAAATGTAACACCTGTGTGGAAGAATGCCCCACGGGGGCGCTTTCTGACGAGAACTACCCGCCTTACAACTTCGAGCGTAACCGCTGCTTCTGGGGCTATTTCGGCGGCATGCGAGTCACCGAAGTGGACACCCCTCCCATGGACTGGCTAAATGCAAAGCCGAGTGCGCTGAGCGTGCTCCCGCAGTATAAGAGCAAGAACCCACGACTCAAGGAGCTCTTGGATTGGGATGAAGCCCTCGGAGCTTTCCCGAAGTGCACAAGATGCATGTCCGCATGCCCCGTGGGGGCTAAGGAGGAATAGCGGGGTGATATGATATGGTAGAATACCACTGTAACGCATGTGATTGGGAAGGAGAGCCGATATATGTCTATGTATGTCCGGCATGTCGAACGGGGCACAGACGCCGCCTAATAAAGAGGAAGGGCGGAGAGGAATGGGAGTGCCCAAACTGCTCACTCAGAGGCACACCAGACCAGTTCTTATACGAGCCTGAGTGCCCGATATGCGGCAACCAGTATATCTACGAGAAGGAAAAAGTGCCACAAGTGTCCGGCATAAAGGGATTAGGCTTGGGCTCTAAGTAGTCACAGCTCCGAGTAATCGACTCTAATTACCTTCTTACCTCCACCAATTTTAACGAGAGCCCCTTAGCACAAACGTCAGGTAAACTTTCCAGGGTTTGTAGTATCGTGCATTTGTCCCCTCTTTTAAGACCCAGGGGATGGCACAGTTCGTATTGCTCACACTCGCTTTCATCGCACTCCGGCGGCTCGAAAACGATTTTCGAGCCTTCAAACGCCTTTCTCGCCTCTATCGCCACAGGTATTGGTGGCTCTACGACACGGACGACGCAGACGCCGCCGTCGTGGAGATGGCAGTCGTGCCTTATGTCGTCCTTCACCGCTTCAATTCTATATCGCCTGCCCTCTTCAAGGCTCATGCACGTGCTCCTGAGCTTGCAGTCCTCACACTCCCGAGCCATCCCCAAAAATACGAACTCCTCACCGACCTTAGCCAACTTTTCCCCTATCAGGGTGGTGAGTCTACCTTCCCGCATTTTGCCTCCCCTCACTCCCTTTATCCTCTCAAAGATTCCAGCCATGCCCTCATATGACTCCCGTTATGGTCGCAAGACGCTCCGCCGCTTCGTATGTCAAGCCCGTGTCCCCAAGGATCGTGTATCTCTCAGGGTTGATTTTGTGCGCCTGCGTTAACGCCTCTATTATATATTCGCTCTTCATACCTAACTCCTTTGCGGTCGTTGGCGCTCCCACGGTTCTCAGCGCATCCCTCACATATTTCCACGCTGCGCCGTGCAGATACGACATCATGATTGTGCCGACGCCGCACTGCTCGCCGTGCAGAGCCGGCTTTGGCGCAATTATGTCGAGAGCATGGCTGAATTTATGCTCCGCCCCCGATGCAGGAGCTGAGGAGCCGGCGATGCTTATCGCAACGCCGCTCGACACGAGCGCCTTCACGACGACCCAAGCGGACTCCTCAAGGCGGGGCTTTATCTCTTTTGAGCTTTCCAAAATCATCTTTGCAGTCATCTCGGAGAGAGCGGCGGCGTAACTACTGAATTCAGCGTTTTTCAGCCTGTGCGCCAGCCGCCAGTCCATAACCGCCGTGTAGTTGGAGATGATATCGCCGCAGCCCGCCGCAAGGAAGCGATGCGGCGCCTCGGCTATGACCTTTGTGTCTGCAATGATCGCGAGCGGCGCCTGCGCAGATATGGAAGTGTTCGTGCCTTTGTCCTTGATCGAGGCTCTGGGCGACGCTATTCCGTCGTGCGAGGCAATCGTCGGCACCGAGATGAAGGGGACATCCAACATGTAAGCTGCGACCTTCGCCACATCTATTACCTTCCCGCCGCCGACCGCAAGCATGAAGGCGGCACGGCACTCCTCAGCGACGACCCTCACGCGCTCCACGCTTTCCGGGCTTGCAGACCGCACTTCTACTAAGCCACAATCGTAGCCGCTGTCTGTAAGAATCTCGAGGACGCTCTCGCCGGCGACACGCCTTGTCGTGCCCCCGGTTACGACGAGCGCCACACCGCTCAACTTCAGCCGTTTACAGACCGCCGCAACCTCTTCCAAGACGCCATGCCCTACGAGCACGTATCTCGGAAGTTGCATCATCTTTATCTTCTCAAATTTCGCTCCCCCACCCTCCATACTCGTGCCTCCACAACTCTTATTTCTCCCTAACCTTTTGGATTCTTCTCAAAAAGCCTCTCTGCTCAAGGATTTCTTTAGTCTTTCCAGTAACAACGACTTCCGCCCGTTTCAGCCCTTCAACGTCGCTGCTGCCGCACAGGAACATTATGACCCTTAATTC
>QMVQ01000144.1 GCA_003661185.1 Candidatus Alkanophagales archaeon
ATTGATCGGGAATTGTGGATATACCCAAAGATTTAACAATAGGACTAAGTAGTGTTGGCAAGGCTCCAACTGGTGTGCAGTCAGATGGTGTTGTTCTCAAGCCTTTATTGTGGTCAGATGATACGACCTACACGTCATACGCACTGAAACCCATAGCACCTGCGCCGGAATTTCCAACAGTAGCGTTGCCAGCAGTAATGATAGTGTTTGGCGTTGCGTTACTAGTAATTAGAAGGGGAATGGACTTTTAACCCTAAAAAAATCTTTTCTACTCTTATCTTTTAGGCAAGTAGGGATTAAAAGAAAATACTTAGAACAAGTTTTGACTTTTAATCGCTGCCCGTGTCCATTATATCGGCACTTAACAGAATAGCGCCATACTTACAGCTCTGCCATCATAAGTTGCTGTTCTCAACTGTTGTTCATTTGCTCAGTCTAATGCTGCCAATCCAAGACGACGACTTCCATTTCCGCCGGCAGCGTTTCCTTTGTTACTTTTAGCATCTTCTCCCTTCTCACCTTCTTACTTTTAAGGAAAGGCTCCACACCGCTGACCGGAAGCTTCAAGGGCGGCGTCTTGAAGTGCATCGGAATTACGATCTTAGGCGAAAATTGCGAAACAACCTTATCGGCGTCGTCGGCGTCAATCGTGAACGTGCCGCCCACAGGAACGAACAAAACGTCTATGCCAGCAGCTGCGGCTCTTATTTCGTTTAGATGCTCCTCCTCAAGAACATGCCCAAGGTCGCCGAGATGGCAAAGTGCCACGCCGTCAACTTCAAACACGAACACCGTGTTCTCGCCACGCTGCGCGCCCTTTACGGCATCATGATACGTCCTAACACCATAGAACTTAATGCCTTTAGCCACGTGCTCGCCGACGCCCCTGACGACTTCGGGACGCCCTCGCACCACTGTAATGTTATTATGGTCGTAATGCTCGTGGCTCACGAGGATTACGTCCGCCGCAACGTCGAGGCGGGGGTAGCCGATGCTCTCGTCAAAGGGGTCAGTAACTATTATCTTGCCCTCTCCCGATATTATTTCAAAGCAAGCATGCCCATGCCATATTATTTCCATGTAACAAGATTAACTAACTCCAAATATTTAAGGGGGCTCATTTAGGGGGGGCTCAAGATGAGGGCGCTCTACATAGGCAGGTTCCAGCCTTACCATAAAGGGCATCACTTCGTCATAAAAGAAATAGCATCGCAATTTGATGAGATAGTAATAGTTATCGGCTCGGCGCAGAAGAGCCACGAGCTTTCCGACCCGTTCACGGCGGGCGAGCGTTACATAATGATTTCAAAGTCGCTGCGGGATGACGGCGTCTTGAATTATTACATAGTGCCAGTGATAGATGTGAACAGGAATGCGGTCTGGGTTTCCCACATAGAATCGCTGATACCGCCTGTGGATGTCGTATTCACGAACAATGCTCTCGTGGAGAGACTTTTCAAGGAGGAAGGCTACGAAGTCAGGAAATCGCCGTTCTTTAACCGCCGTGAGTATTCCGGCACGGAAATCAGGCGGCGGATGCTAAATGGCGAATCTTGGGAAGACCTCGTGCCTAAGGCTGTTGTGGAGGTTGTAAAGGAAATAGATGGCGTCGGAAGGCTGAAGGACTTAGCAAGGACCGACATCTTAAAGTAACATGGCGGCGACAGAAACTTTTATATAATAGTGGCTTATAGGGTTATGAAAGCATGAAAGATTTTAGTCTGAGGCGGCACCGTGAAGTCTCGAGGGTTGCTGTCTCAGCTGTTGCTCTCCTTTTATTGTTATTAGTGCGTATTATTATAGTGCGTGTGGGCGTGCGTGCTTAAGCACGTGCGCCGTGCGTCGTCGTGCTGCTTTTTGCACCCTACATCCTTTTGGCTTTTTGCGGTGCGGCGGCGTTCTGCGGCGCGCTCAACATTGTGGTGGTCTCTATGGTCGAAGTGCTGGGAAAAGAGGAGCACGGGGGAATGAAGGCGGAAAAAAGAGAGGTAAGAGGCGCAAGATGGCTGGCAGCGGTGCCTGAGGACGAATACGTGCTGAAGGGCAACTCCGCATGTGCAGGCTGCACTGCGATGATAGCATTGCGCTACGCACTTAAGGCGTCGAGAGCCACGGGCAGGAAGACGCTGCTCCTTGTGGGGGCGTGCTGCATGGTCGTCTGCGAGGGCGTCTATCCGAACACCGCTTACAACGTCCCGACGCTCGACACGGCGTTCGCGTGCACTGCCTCTATGGCCAGTGGCGTCGAAGCCGCACTTAAAAGCTTTGGGCGGCGGGATGTGAACGTCATAGCGTTCGCAGGCGACGGTGGCACCGTGGACATCGGCATTCAAGCGCTCTCCGGCGCCGTCGAGCGGGGACATAATTTCCTCTACGTCTGTTACGATAACGAAGCTTATTGCAACACTGGCATGCAACGCTCTGGTGCGACGCCGCTCTGCGCAAGAACGACTACGACGCCTAGCGGCAAACGGGAAAAAAAGAAGGATGTTCCGAGAATCATAGCGGCACATGACATTCCATACGTGGCGACAGTATGTCCCTCCTACCCCATGGACCTTTATGAGAAGTTCAAAAAGGCGCTCTCCATCGAAGGTCCGAAATACATACACGTGTTGACGCCATGTCCTGTGAGCTGGAGGTTTCCAACGAGTAAAGGCATAGAGATGGGAAAGCTTGCCGTCAGGACTGGGATGTGGACGCTTTACGAGGTGGAGCATGGCGTCTTCAGGCTGAGTGCACCGAGCCGCCGTGTCGTTTTGAACGGCGACGTCCTCCCCGTAGAAAAATATTTGAGGGCGCAGGGGCGTTTTAATGGAATCACTGACGAAGAGGTAGAGAGAATACAGAAAATTGTTTATCAGGAGCTGGAAAGGCTTAAGGAGGCAACTGCTCGCCGCAGATTGTGGTGAGGGAGATGCAGGAAGAAGTGGTGTTCGTCACAGGGAACGAAGCGGTTGCGAGAGCCGTGAAACTGGCGAAGCCGAACGTGATAGCCGCATACCCGATCACGCCGCAAACCGAAATTGTGGAGGTGCTTGCGAGATACGTGGAGAGCGGAGAACTCAGGTCGGAGTATATTCACGTGGAGAGCGAGCATTCTGCGATGGCAGCGTGCATCGGTGCGGCGTCGATGGGCGCTCGTGTCTTCACGGCGACGGCGGCACACGGCTTCCTTTACATGTGCGAGATGATCTTCTGGGCAAGCATCGCAAGACTCCCCATCGTCATGGCGAACGTGAACCGCGCGCTGGCGCCCGGCTGGAACATCTGGGCGGAGCTCAAGGACGCAATGGCGCACAGGGACGCGGGCTGGATTCAGTTTTACACGGCGTCCATTCAGGAAGCCTACGACACGACGCTCATGGCTTTCAGGGTTGCTGAGGACCGTAGAGTGATGCTGCCGACGATGGTGAACCTTGAAGGTTTCGTGTTGAGCCACGTGATGCAGCCGCTTCGCCTCGTTGACGAGGCTGCGTATGATGAATTCTTGCCGCCTGTGAGGATTCCGCACGCTTTGAATTTTGAGCGTCCGCACACGCTCGGCACGCTAATCTCGCCAGAGCACAACTTCCTCGTGCAGTATGACAACAACAAATGCATGAGAGCGGCGGACGACGTGATCGCTGAGACAGAGCGAGAGTTCGAGAAAATAACCGGTCGTAGATACAGGGCGGTGATGAAGTATCGCTGCGAAGATGCGGAGACGCTCGTGATAGCGATGGGAACGCTAGCGAGAGAGGCGGAGGTGGCGTGCGATTCGCTGAGAGATAAAGGTGAAAAAATAGGCGTGTTGCGGCTGCGACAGCTCCGGCCTTTCCCGAAGGCGTTCGCAGAGGAGGTAAAGAGGCTGCCCGCTGAACGTTTCATAATAATCGATAGAGCATATTCCTCGGGCTACGGCGGCATCCTCGCCGAGGAGGTGAAGGCGAGATTGTATGATTTGGGGATAATAAAGGAGGTGAAAAGCATAATTGCAGGTCTCGGCGGGCAAGATGTCCCGCATGAGGCGCTTGAAAAACTGTTCATGGATAAGCAAGGTGGTGAGACATGGTATGGAGTGTAAGTGCTAAGGAAGCCGCAAGTGAGAGCGACGCCGTAAGAGCAGGGACAAGAAGAGTAATAGAAATACGGCTCCACTCAAGGGGTGGACAGGGTGGCGTGACCGCTGCGAAGATGCTTGCTGTCGCAGCGTTCCTCGAGGGCAAATATAGCACCGCTTCCTCTTTCTATGGGGCGGAGCGCAGGGGTGCGCCGACGGTCTCGTTCACGAGGATCAGCGACCACGAGATAAGAAAGTATAGTCAAATACGAAGACCAGACTGCGTCATCGTAATGGACCCCACAGTCATTGACGCCGTTGATGTGACGGAAGGGCTAAAGCCGGGCGGAAAACTCCTGATAAACACCGAAAACAACATAGACGCTGACAAATTCGAGGATTACGAAGTTTACACGGTGAACGCCACGAAGATTTCCTTGGACTTCGACCTAAAAGTCGCAGGCGCCCCGGTGTTGAACGTCCCGATTGTAGGTGCGGTTGCGAAGATGGGCATAGTGCGCCTTGACGCTGTGCGGGGTGCCATCCTGAAAATGTTCCCCAACGAGAAGAACGTCGCTGCGGCAGAAGTAGCCTACAAGATGGCAGCAATGCTCTAAGGGGGCTCTCGGCAATGGAGATAAAGGTTACTATCTCTTACCCCAAAATAGGGGCGTCTGGGAAGACCGGCAGCTGGCGCACGTTCA
>QMVQ01000145.1 GCA_003661185.1 Candidatus Alkanophagales archaeon
GGGGAGCCTGCGGCGGTGAACGTGAACAACACTGCGGGCTGGGTCGCCTTTAACGACTTCATCACGAACGACACGGGTCCGAGGGATGCGACGGTTGCGTCGCTGAGGATAAAAGCTCTAGCAGCCGGGTCTTGTATGCTGAACCTCACGGTGCGTGAGCTTTCCGACGCCGAGGGCACAGCGATGCAGGCTGCTGATGGCGACTCCTCTGTAACGGTGCTTGCGCTACCAATTAACGTTTCAATATGGACGGACAAGGCCATTTACACAGCAGGTAACGTGCAAAAAGTCTTTGTCGCCGTTCGGAACCCAAGCGGCGAGAGGGAGGTTAATGTTGTAGTAAAGTTGATGACGCCTTGGCTTTCGGAAATCACCCTCATAAACAGGACGACAACGCTACCCGCAGGGCTTGACGTCACGGTGCGGCTCTTCGCATTCAGACTCCCGCAACTCCCACCAGGCTCCTATACATGGATTTTCCAAATAACATGCGATGACATGGTTGCTGAGGACTGGGCATCGTGGACGTTCGTCCGGAGAGCTTAGGTGAGGACGCATGGCAAAAAGCGGCTGCAGAGCTAAGAGCGTTAGTAGGGGCAGTATGATGGCTTTGTCCCTACTGCTCATTTTTTTTCTCGGAATTGCTACCGCCACAGCCGCAAAAGTCCACTTGGTGCCTTCAGAGATCATTGTAGCCGAGGGGGAGAGTGTCGTCGTTGACGTCAGGGTTGAGGACTTTCCGTCGCCGGGACTCGGTGCCTACAGCATGGCTATCGAGCACGACCCGGACGTCGTCAGCGTCGAGGAAGTCTCTGACCTTTTGTTTGAGGAGACTTTCGCGCTTGCCAACATCGACGAGGAGAACGGCACCGTTTACCTTGTAGGCTACACGTTCGAGGAAAGCGGACCGGAGGAGGCGGTCGTCGCAAGGCTGCGGCTCCGTGCCGTCGGCAAGCCCGGTGACGAGTGCGCTCTGACGCTCATAACCGAGGGCGTGTTTAGGGGGCGCAGCATCGAGTGGGGCAGCGCCTCCGGCGAGCTCGTCGAAGTCGAAGGCGAACCTGCGACGTTTAGGATAAAAGCCGCTGCGCCCGAAGAGGAGGAAGAAGATGAGGAGGAAGAAGCGACGGCGACGCCGACGATGACGCCGACGATGACGCCGACGCCGACACCAACGCCGACACCAACGCCGACGATGACGCCGACGCCAACACCGACGGCGCCATCGCCAATGCCAACGCCGACGCCGCCGTTAACGCCGACGCCGACGGCGACGGCGATGCGCACGCCACTTGCAACTGCAACACCGCCGCCGCTAACGCCCACACCGAAGCTGCCGACGACGGAGGCGACGCCGACGGGTTTCGAGTTGTCGGCACTGGTGTTTGCGTTTACGGTCGTAGTGGTGTGGAGGGGCATGCATGGGCGGCGTTGAGGTCGCGGCGGAGAGCCGAGTGCGGGAGCTTTACGAGCGGCTTGTGGGCAAGAAGTTTGCTTTCATCTCAGGAACGTTACTTCTAATTCTCGTTCTGGTTGGTGTGGCGGTCACCATCGGCTCTGCGAACATCACGATCAAGCAGGCGTATGCCGCGGTCGTCGAGGCGACGCTTAAAAAAGTGGAAGCTGCTGTCGAAAGTTTATTCCTAGGTCGTATTGACCTCCACTTTGCTCCCGATTTCAACATTCCGAGCAAATACGAAACGATAGTTTGCAACATTCGGCTCCCGCGAGTCTTCATGGCGCTTGTCGTCGGCGCCGTCCTCGCGCTCGCAGGCACGGTCATGCAGGCAATCCTCAGAAACCCCTTGGCGTCGCCGTTCACGATCGGCATATCGTCAGCGGCGGGCTTCGGCGCGGCGCTCGCAATAATCCTCGGCGTGAGCCTTACTCGCAGCACGATCTGGACCGTCGCGGTTGCGAGCAACGCCTTCGTGTTCGCGGTACTTGACGCCCTTTTGATTTACGGGCTCTCTCGGCGGAAGGGCGCAACGCCTGAGACGATGATTCTCGCAGGCATCGCTTTCATGTACCTCTGGTCGGGGATGACATCATTTCTTCAATACGTCGGGGAGGAGCACGCTGTCAAAGAGGCTCTGTTCTGGATGTTCGGCGACCTCACCAAGGCGACGTGGTTGAAGCTCGGCGTCACCTCGCTCATCGCGGCAGCCTGCATCCCCTACTTAGTGCTCAGGGCTTGGGACCTGAACGTATTGATGCTCGGCGACGAGACCGCGAAGAGCCTCGGCGTAGACGCTAGACGCGTCAGATTGACATCCATGCTCTTCGCATCGCTCCTGACAGCGGGCGCGGTCTGCTTCGTCGGCACGATAGGCTTCGTCGGGCTCGTGGCGCCGCACATCGTGAGGATGATCATCGGAGGTGACCACCGCTTTCTCCTACCCGCTTCATCGCTCTTCGGCGCCGCGCTGCTCTTAGCATGCGACACCGCCGCCCGCACGGTCCTCGCGCCGGAGATTCTGCCCGTAGGCATCGTCACGTCCTTCATGGGTGTTCCACTGTTCCTCTACCTGATACTGCGGAGGAGGCGTGAGTATTGGTGACGAGCGGATGCGATGCAAAAACTGGGCGCATGAAGCTGAGGGTTAAGGGCGTGACTTTCAGCTACGGGAGCATCCCGGCGCTCAACGACGTTAGCATTGAGGTCGAGGCATCGGAGGTGCTCGGCATCGTCGGTCCGAACGGCGCCGGGAAGAGCACGCTCCTCCGCTGCATAAACAGGATTTTGAAGCCGCAGCGTGGCGCCGTCCTCCTCGACGGCGCCGACGTTTCCAAGATGAGCATGCTTGAGGTCGCGAGGTGCATGGGTTACGTGCCGCAGAACTCGCCCATGGTCTTCCCGACGACGGTCTTCGACGTCGTGCTCATGGGGCGTCGCCCGCACCTCAGCTGGCGTTGCAGCGCTGACGACATCAAGAAGGTCCTTGAGGTGCTGGAGGCGCTTCGCATTGAGGGTCTTGCGATGCGAGACTTCACCGAACTCAGCGGGGGGCAGCAGCAGAAAGTTCTGATAGCGAGAGCATTGGCGCAGGAGCCGGAGGTTCTCCTGCTGGACGAGCCGACGTCCAATCTCGACGTGCGGCACCAGCTCGAAGTCATGGAACTTCTCAAGACGCTTGCCGCCGAGCGGGGGCTTGTTGTTGTGATGGCGATTCACGACTTGAATCTAGCGGCTCGCTTCGCCGACAAGATAGTGATGCTGAACGCCGGACGCATATTTGCGGCTGGGAAGCCGACAGACGTGCTCATACCCAAGAACATCAACAAGGTCTACGGCGTGGATGCCGTCGTCTCCAAGATTTCAGGAAAACCTTTCATATTGCCGCTCAAACCTGTTTAGGAGGATGAAGCAAGTGGCATTTTACGGCAAGGGCGGAGTCGGGAAGTCAACTGTGGCGACTAACGTCGCCGCCGCTCTTTCCGAAGCGGGCAAGCGAGTGCTTGTGGTCGGTTGTGACCCGAAGCACGACTGCACCGCAAACCTCCGGCACGGCAAAGAAATACCGACCGTCCTTGACGTTCTAAGGGCGAAGGGGATGGAAAAAAGGAGTATAGAGGAGATCGTGGCAAGCAGAGGCATTAGGCTAAGCGACGTGGTGTTCAAGGGCTACAACGGCGTGTTTTGCGTCGAAGCCGGCGGTCCGAAGCCCGGGTATGGATGTGCGGGGCGTGGCATAATCGTAGCCATCGACCTGCTTAAAAAACTGGACGTCTTCGGCGAGTTAAAGCCGGACATTGTGATTTATGACGTTCTTGGCGATGTGGTTTGCGGCGGTTTTGCGATGCCGCTCCGCTTAGGACTTGCCGACGAGGTCTGTGTGGTGACAAGCGCCGATTATCTTGCCATTTATGCGGCAAATAACATTTGTAAAGGCGTCTGCGAGTTTGCAGCAAGGGGCGGCTCGCCGCTCGGCGGCATCATCTACAACGCCCGTGGCCCGCTGGATGCGCCGGACATCGTTGAACGCTTCGCCGCCGCCATCGGCTCGCACATCCTTTGTGAAATACCAAACAACAAGCTCTTCGCAGAGGCTGAGGTCGAAGGGAAAACCGTCGTCGAGATGTTTCCGGCGTCGGAAATAGCGGCTACGTTCAGACGCCTTGCAGAGCGGCTGCTTGGCAACGAGAAGCGGGCGGTGCCGACGCCGTTGAGCGAGGAGCGACTTTCGGAGCTACGGGCGGAAGTGCGATTGAGGATGAGAAGGAGGCTCAAGACCGAGGATAAGCGATAAGGAGTTATAATCACCGACGGCGCAAGATCTCACTTAGTTTATTCATGCCCTTTTCATAGTCCGGGCACATGTTCCTGACCACTTCCCAGAACTTAAAGGCATGTCTCTTGACGATGAGATGCGCCAACTCATGGGCGATGATGTATTTCAACACATCTCTCGGAAGTTCTTTGACCTTAGTGCTGAAGTAAATATCATTTCCTTTGATCAACGCTAGGTCTTCAATATCTGCGATTTTCACATGCACCTCGCCGAACACTTCCATGCCACTTTCCCGCATCAGTTCGTCCATTAACCGTTTTATCTCATCCAGCAAAGATTCCTTGCTATCCATACTCCCCCTCCAAGTTTAAAAATATCTCCTCTTCGGCACGATCTATCTTGCTAGAGTGTTCAAAATGCCTTATCAAATTCTCCCTTACCACCCTTCTGATCTTCTTTCTCTGCGTCCCTTTGAGGA
>QMVQ01000146.1 GCA_003661185.1 Candidatus Alkanophagales archaeon
GATTAACTGCCGTGAGCGTAAGTTACGCCGTGGAATATGGCACGCTTGCTAGTATTTCTTCTCTTCTGCCGCTTCCAGTCTCCTTTCAATCACCGAACATTATTGCATTAGAGTGAAGATGGGCGTGCGGTAGAGCGCGCTGACTGCGGGACGCAAGACGCACTTTAGTAAGGCTCTAAACTCGCAACCACTCCGCTCAGGATATTCTCCCTTATATCTTTTGCGCATTCGACTGCCACTTTCACGGTTTTTTTGGTAATCTCAGGAGAAAGCCCACCGGTGCCGCCTTTCTGCATTGCCGATATCGTGCCGTCGGTATTTGAAATCACAGTAAGCCTGCAGGATGCGGCACTCTCTTCATACAAATTCGGGTCTATTAATACTTCGCCAGCGATATCCACAGCCGTTACCGAAACTGGTAAATCCCGCACGGGCAGCTTTTCGTCATTTCCTAAGCCATATCGCTCGCAAGGGATTCTCGTCGTCGCAAGAGCAGCGATAGCGCCGAGCGCAGAGGCGTCTATGAGGTTTCCCTCATGATTCAACACATGCACGTCTATGAAAACTATCCAGACCTTCTCACCCTCCTCTATACAGAGTTTTTCTAAATTCAAAGCTCCTGACTCCCTTATGCCACGGTCCACGACTCTCGCAAGCTCCACACCGTTCTCGTCAGGCGGTCCAGGCTCGAACATCGGCGACGCCAGCGGCACGAGCTCCGCATTCGTAATAATCACGCCTTTGTCAGGAGTATCGGGGAATGGCTCGCCGGGCTGTAACTTTACGCCGACGAGCACCTCAGTCAGCCCCAATTCAACCCATGCGGAGCCTTCAGCCTTGGATATAACGTTTGTCCGTATATGTAACTCCCTAAAGTCATGAAAGCCCCTGCCATCTATTCTTTTCCCTCTTCTAACAAGGTTAAAGAGGTAATCCTTCCGTATTTCGTCCAAGACTTCGCTCATACTCCCCCCTCTTCTGCTCTACTCTCACTATATTTTTCTATCAGCGCCTTCCTCTGAAGCTCGTAAATGCGACGGCAGCCGGCGATTGCTAGGTCCAGTGCTCTGTCAAACTCTTCCATAGTAACTCGCCCGTCCATTTGGAGCAACGTTATCGTGTTCGTTCTCGTGACCATGGCAACTGGCATGTCCATTTCACCATACTGGTCTTCTTCGCTCATCAGGTCGAGGACGATCTGCCCGTCAACCTTGCCGACTGCGACTGCCGAGACGAGCCCTTTCATGGGTATGCCCGCGTCGGCAAGCGCAACAGACGCCGCATTTATGCCTGCAGTCCTCGTGCCAGCGTCAGATTCCAAGATCTCCACGAAGATGTCTATCGCTGCTCGTGGATAGTATTCAGCGATGATTACTGGCTCAAGCGCCTCCCTGCTCACCTTTGAGATTTCGACACTCCGCCTGTCCGGTCCGGGGCGGCGGCGTTCCTCGACAGAGAACGGCGCCATATTGTAGCGGAAGCGCACTGCTGCCCTCCTCGCATCCTGAGCGTGTCGTGGGTGTAGCTCCCTTGGACCATATACCGCCGCTACTACCTTATTCCTGCCAAGCTCAAAATAACAAGAGCCGTCAGCTCGCTTCAAAACTCCAACTTCTATCTTTATCGGGCGCAGCTCCTCGGGAAGCCTCCCATCGAGCCGCCGCCCGTCCTCTCTAATAAGCTTTATTTCTGACACTCCTACCACCCTTCACCTGCAAATATTGCGTAACACGGTCCGTCAGACCCGGGGTGTGTGCTTCTTCCGCTATTTTCATAATGACCTCGGCGACGACATCCACGTTCCGCTCGTTCCCCCGTATCCAAATCCTGCCGTTCTTCGCAACAAAAATGAAGCACCGCCCTTCCTCCTTCAATAATTTTATCATCGAGCCGTTCCTGCCTATGATTCTCGGAATCTTCGTGTGTGGGACTTCCACGAGCCGTCCGCCATGTAGCGGCGGGCGGAACTCCTCCTTCAGCGCAAGCTCCACTCGCATGGTCGGGTCCACGTTTACGACCTTCACTATTGCAAGGTCATCCACCCTCAAAAACTTGTCCATTGTCCCATATTCGACCTTCGCAGGGAACTCCGAGACATGCAGCAGCCCCTTATACGGCGACGCTATGTCGAAGACCCAATACGGAAACGTTATGTCTTCGACTCGCCCAATCAGCACGTCGCCCCTTCTGGGTATATATTTACCTGAAAGCGGGACCACTCTTATCTCGTCCTTGTCGTCTAAAATACCATACCTCATCGCATATACTTTCCCGTTCTCCACATACGTTCCCTCTCCTGCCCTTCTTACATCCTCCGAAAGAAAATCTCCCGGAACCACTATCTTATACATAACATCACCTCCGTCCCACAACACAGCCAATGCTCCATAACGCAGCCTCCGTCTCACAAAACACTCAAGCTCATCTTAATATTCTCGTCTCAGCCTCGCCATGGGTTATCTTGTTCAAGAATTCAAAAAATTCATCCTTTATGCCTGCTGGAATCCTGAAGATTGCTATGTAGGAGCCGTCGGGCTGCCATTCCTCCCTAACGACATTGTATCTTTTCTGAAGCTCATATACCCTGTTTGAATAAATATTTGGAATTTTCACAGCCACCTCTCGCTCCTCAATTCTTATTGGTAGTATCGGGCGTATTGCTTTTATCGTCCTGCTGACCAGCTCATCAACGCTCTTTGACGGGTCTATATGCACTTTTGCCTCCTTCATCGCAAGCTCTATTCGCAATGGCGGATGTGGCGTGCCTGTCTGCGGGTTTATCGCATTACGGGCGATCGTATCTATTACGAGCCGCCTTTTCTCTTCTACCATCTTCCGCCTCTGTTCGGTCGTCAGCTGGATTTCTCCCTCTCTAATAATCCGCTTTGCAATTTCCATGACATCGGTCGTTGCGAACTCCCTCAAAATGTCGCTCTCAGAGGCTCTTTTGCCCTTAGAGGCGTCTTCGAAAACCTCTTCGACGGCAAGCACGTCGTTCATGCTTATTTCCGTGCCCTCCTTGATGGAATATGCTTTTTCGGGGTCAACAAGGACTTCAAAAGTCTTCTTCTTGAGCTTGAGCCTCGCCACTACTGCCCTGTCCAAGCTGACCATTTCTCATGCCTGCCTGCGTATTGCCTCTTCAATATACCGCCCCATCTCCTCGACATCTAACATCCGGAACTTCTCTTTCTCGGTCTCGATAACGCCAATGTCGATGGTGTGAACGTCCATCTTGCCCTCAGTAACTTTATAGAGGGCTTCAAGCCCGAGCAAGATAGCTTCCTCAAGCGTCATGCCCTCGTCGTATTTCTCCTCGAAAATCTCGATGACGGTGTTGCGTCCGGAGCCTATTGCCGTCGCCTTATATTCGAGGAGCGCACCGCTTGGGTCGGTTTCAAATAAGTAGTTTTTGCCGTTATAGACGCCGGCGATGAGAAGAGCGGTGCCAAAGGGCCTGACGCCGCCGAACTGCGTGTATGTCTGCTTGAAGTCACAAATTCTCTTCGCAAGCGTCTCGACGCTTATCGGTTCATCGTAAACAATCCTGTTTATTTGAGCCTCGACTCTGCCCCTATCGATGAGCACACGGGCGTCAGCGACTAATCCCGAGGTCGCTGCCCCTATATGCTCATCAACCCTGAAAATTTTTTCTATCGAGGACGCTTCGAGCAGCCGTGACGTCACCCGCTTGTCCACGAGGAGGGCGACGCCGTTTTTCGCCTTTATGCCGATGGCGGTCGTCCCTCGCTTCACCGCCTCCCTTGCGTATTCCACCTGAAAAAGTCTCCCATCTGGGCTAAAAACAGTAATAGCCCTGTCGTAACCAATTTGTGGCATCATATGGCATCTACGTCTCCTTTAAATAATGGACTCGAGGGGATTTGAACCCCTGGCTTCCGCCTCGCGAAGGCGGCACTCTACCCCTGAGTTACGAGCCCACCACCCTCTTATGTGCATTTTTCTCCTTTAACGTCCAACAAAATATCATCTCTGAGAGTTATAAAAGTTTATCGGTATTAAAGAAAATAGAGTTAAGCCCGTAGCGCTCATAATTATTAGTCCGAAGCGTGCTTTGACGCTGCCGTTAGAATTTAAGATAACGGAGGTGAAAGGGCGCCAAGATATGCCCGCCACTATGGACAGGAGAGAGGCAGTTCAGAGGATTTTTAGGGCGATGTTTGCCCTCGAAGAAGCGAGGGAAGTTTTAAGGGAGACTGCGGCTAAGGAGCTTGATGAATCGCTTAAAGGGAAGCTTGAGGGGATTTTAGACGAGGTTTGTGGGATTTTAAAGGGCACTATGAGGGGGCATCTGAAATACGTCGTTGACAAGATAGAGCTGCGAACGAGGGAGGAAGAGTTTATAAACATAGATCCTATACAAGCGGGCGGGCGGCTCACGCCCGAAGCGCGCAAGGTTTTGATTGCCTACGGCGACGGCTATTCCGTCTGCGATTATTGCCTGGCGCCGCATCGCCTTGACCATATAAGAAGACCGCCGATTGCGGAGTTTCTTGAGGAGCTTGCGGAGTTTTTGAGCATGGACGTTGCCCGTGTCGTGCGGGGTGCGAGGGACGGTTTCAGAATTGTGACGAACGCCCTTTTGGAAAAAGGAGATGTCGTGCTTGTTTCGGCGCTTGCGCATTACTCGCTGTGCTTAGCCATCGAGGCGGCGGGCGGCGTCTGGCGAGAGGTGCCGC
>QMVQ01000147.1 GCA_003661185.1 Candidatus Alkanophagales archaeon
TAATATACATATGGATACTAAGGAAGAAAAAAGGAAGAAAAAAGGAAGAAAAAAGGAAGAAAAACCCTCCCAAGTTAAGCCCATACAGGTCTCCCTTCAGCCGTTTCTCACAAAATTGAGCCTCTCCGATACTGAGAAAGTAGTAGTAGAATATCTAATAGATCACTACAACAAGACAGGTTCAAAGTTCATCTACATCCAAAGCATCTACGAGCTGGCTGAAAAGCTGAACGTGAACCCAGCCTTGCTCCAAGAAGCGATCATAAACCTGAAACAGGACAGAATCTGCTGGCTGTACAGAGACCGAGTGTACAGGAGATGGAAGCTAGGCCTCTACAAAGCTTTCGTGGCAACCCTCAAAAAACTACATATGTAAAAAACACGGAACAAACCTTTTTATCCCACCAAAAACCTACAGTATGGCGGAGATAACTATGGCTGAAGAAAGAAGGTATGGCAGACCGAGAACCGACGTAGAAAGGCAACTCAGGCATTATGAGCGGACTGGAGAGCTCCTCCCGATCCACCTCCTGCCCCCAAGAGGAACAGGGTTCAAAACATGGAAGCGACAGCCCTCCCAGCCAAGACCACTAAAAGAGCTACAGCCCCAACCCGCATCCACGCCTTCACCAGCCCCAAAACCCCTGAAAGAGCTGAGAAGATGAACCGCTCCAGAAGGCATAAACTAGCCGATTTTCTGGAGAAGCGGATCAACCAGAAACCATACGACGACTACATCTGCATAGACAAACAAATCCTCTGGAAGATAATACGGGAACTGAGACAATGAACGGTTAAGACACCACCATTTACAGACTCAAAAATATATGATCAATTACCTACACATACTGCTAGAATTCCCACGAAATCGCTAGACACATCCGAATCTGTCCTATAACATGTGTAGGAACCGAAACACTTTTATTTTCTTCGTTCCTACTTTTCTTTGGGAATTCCCATGAAACTGTTGACGGATCGAGAAAGAGAAATTCTAGACATGCTGGCGAAAACGGGAAACGTGAAACTGACAGCTCTGAGGCTGAAAATCTCCAGAAAAACGGTCTACAACACCCTCGCAAGGATCAAGAAAAAATACATGGCGTGCAGAACCTTCGTGAACCAAATCTTAGCCTACAAAAGAAAATCCATCCTGCTGGAAGACCTCCTGACGCCCCGAATAAAACTGAAAGACGAAGAACTAGAAGAAGTAGAGGCTTTTGAGGAATGAAATGTCCTAAATGCGGGATGGAGATGCAGAAAAGCGTGGAGCATAGAGCGTTCACGTTCTGGTATTGTCCACGTTGTGCGAAATGGTATGATGAAGACGGAAAACCCATCTTTACGGATGGGGAAAAACGCACAGGAGCATAAGGTTTATAAACACCTTTAACCCATAAGTATATCTTGAGGTGATGCAACCATGAGGAAAGTACACATAATCTTAGAAGATGACGTATACGAAGGAATCTGGGAGATCGTAAAGCGGAGATACGTGAGTCCCATCAGAAAATTCCACATAGTCGTGAACGAAGCACTAAGAGAATACATAGAGAAACACAAGAACGAGGAGGCGACTCATGGTTAAACTCAAACTAACAGCAGAAGAAAGAAACGTCATAATCACAGAGCTAGCCGAAAGGATGAAAGACATCGTGTACATGAACGCCAGAGAAAAAGCAGAAGAAGCACTAAACGACATAGTGAAGGAAGACCTCCACCCCAATGATGTCATCGATATAAGCTATAACTTCAGGTTTATCTTCAACGACGTACTCCAAATTCTAGGAAGAGTCAGAAGACAGAACGAGAAACAAACCCAAAGAAAAACCACAATTAAGATTCCAAAAGAGGTCTTTGAAAACATAATGTGGAACGCCACCCGCTCTGCTTGTCCGACATGCAAAAAGATTTACGACCTGATCGAAGAAGTCGAAATAGACACCTCAAAACTCAACGAAAAACTATTCCCAAAAGATCACCTTGAATATTTAATAGAAACCTACAAAGGAAAAAGGCCAGCTCCAATACTGTGAGGGTGAAAAATGGGCAAAAAGAAGAAAACCAAAACTGAGATCAACTTCAAAACAGCCTACGAACTATGGCAGGAAAGACAGAACATCAAACGGCTGGAAACCAAAACACCAATCGACGAGCTCATAGGCGGAGGAATAGAAGAAGGCGAAGTAGTAGAGTTCTACGGAGAATACGGCTCAGGAAAAACCCAGACCGCACTAACATTAGCTACACGTGTAGCTGGAGAACTAGGCGAAGACGTGGTATTCATAGACTGCGAATCGACATTCAAGCCTGAAAGAGTAGTAGAAATCGCAAAGGCCAGAGGACTTGATCCAGAGAAAACCCTGCAGAAGATATACTTGATCCAGCCGATCACGGTAGAAGAACAGATGGAAGCTTTGGATCAAATCCCGAAAAACGTAAAACCGAAACTCCTAGTCGTGGACGGAGTAACAACCCTCTTCAGAGAAGAGTATGTCGGCAGAGGGGAGCTGGCGGAAAGGCAAGGCCTGCTGAGGCGGTTCCTGAGAAAACTCCTTACATATGTAAGAGAAAACAAAATCTACGGAGTGATCACGAATCAGGTCTACGGAAACCCAGAAAGCTCTCCCTTTCTGCCACTAGAACTTAGAGAACTGGCCGTAGGCGGACACTCCCTCTACCACACAATAGACAACAGAATCTTCATAAGAAAAGCCCAACGTGGAACAAGAATAGCCAGACTGGTGGACAGCTCAAGATACCCGCCAGCAGAAAGACCGTTTATGATTACCGATAAAGGAATAGAGCCGATAGAGAAATGAGCTTCGGAGAAGAACTCAGCGAAAAATTCAAGGGAGTTGAACTATGCGTAAGCTACATACTAGCACATTTCCCAGAAACAAGATCAAACGACAAGCTCCTCTTGCTCAGGTACTGGGAGATGGTGGACAAAATAAAAATCCCCAGAGCCTTCTGGCGTGAATTTCTCAGAAAAGCAACTACCCCCGAAACGATTACACGTGCAAGAAGAAGAATCCAAGCCGAAGGAGAATTCCTGCCCAGACGTGAGGTGCTGGAGAGAAGACAGGCAAGAAGCAGAAAATTCAGGGAAATCCTGAAAACTGGTCAGTCAACTCTCAGTTCTTTTAAGTAAAACCGCAATTCCCTCATTAACCGTTTTTATTTCCCTCAAAACCTCATTCATCCCCACAGACAGCTTAACCAACTGCTTGCTCATCTCATTCAGGCTCTTAGCAGTATTGTAATTCTGCTCAGCAAGCAGAGCGATCAAAACGATGTTCATCTCATCCCTCTTCATCTTCCTCCTAGAAATTATGTTTATCAGTTTGTTGCTCACGGTTGGGGCGAAGGCGGTAATCAGCTCAGCCAGCATGTTATCCATGCCCACCACCTTCGGTAACCATTAATAAAGCCATAAACTATTAAAGATTTCCGTATTTTAAAGTTTAAATAGGACTATTCACACAAAAAACATAAAAGGTGTCATAGATGACAGGAAAGAAAATATCCCTACACGTGTACGTGGATAGGGATATGTACGAGAAACTGTGGAGGATCACCAAGCGGAGGTTCTTAGCCCCCTCAAAGAAGCTCTCAACCATCATAAGGGAAGCGTTGGAGCAATACATCGAAAGAAACCTTCAGGAGTAAAAGTCCCATTAAACCATAAGGTTTATATACCCCTAAAGACATAAGTATGTATGGGGATGCCGATGAAGCTACTGGAAGTCTTCAAAGACTTTGAGGTTATCGTTGATAGCTGGATATACAGGCCAAGATACCCTGCCAAATACAGGGTTACCCCCAAAAGCAACCCCAAAAAAGTAACCCTTGAAGACCTGCAAAAATACGTCTCAAACCTGCAGAAGAGATACCCCCAAAGAAACTTCAAACTCAGAAAGTACAGAAACTTCGTGGTGGTCAGCCAGAAAACAACATACGTGGATGAACAAACCAAAAAGGAGATCGCAACCCTGAAAGCGAGACTACGCAACATAAACAGAAGACTTCTCCAATCAGTTACAACCAGATATGAAAGGATAATCATAACCCAGCAACTGAAAAAACTGAGGAGAAAAGTTAAGAAGAAAAAAGACGTTGTTCCCATATACGTAGACCTAGAAAACCAGAGGTTCTACGTACCCAGCTCCTACGTGAAAAGAAACCCCAAACTTGTAAACTACATATGCATGGTAACGCTAGGCTCACTAGGCGTATCCCAGTCAAAATACATGGGGCGAGCCTAAATGAGCTCCTATAAACGTGGATACGTAGTAGAGCTAAGGGCTAAAGATAAGCTGTACGAGTTAGGAGCCGAAGTCGTGGTCAGATCAAGCCGAAGTCTAACACCAATAGACCTAATAGCGTTCTTCCCACGCAAGAAAGAGATATGGCTGGTGCAGGTGAAGGCGAGGGAACTGCCGAAAGACCTAGCCAGACTCCGAAAACGGTTCACAGACCTCATAAACCTGAGCGGGACGTATACGGTACATCCAATCCTCTACGTAAAAGTTAAAGGCAGATACCAGTTTGTGGAGTTGTGAAACCATGAACAAGAAAAGCCTCTACTCCTTCATCGGAGCGATCCTCTCAATAATATCTCTCTTCATATGCATCGTCCTTATTCCA
>QMVQ01000148.1 GCA_003661185.1 Candidatus Alkanophagales archaeon
TATTTTCCCAGCGGTGCCAAGCTCCCGCAGCAGGAACTTCATGACGTGCTCTTGCTCTCTATTTATGTAATCACAGACGCTCGCAAAATTGTCGAAGACCGTGGTCTTACCCTCGATGAAGACACGCACTTCTGGAATACTGAACCTAGTGTCTTCAACCTTTATTTCAGGCATCCTCGTCAACGCCCTATCGAGCATTTCCTCGTATTCCGTCCGCCTCACCCCCACAGTTATTTTTGCAGTCTAGCTTAAAACAAGCAAGGGTGCTCCCGAATAATTTAGGGACACCTATTTAAATACAGCCGTCCTAAACTTAATGAGCGGTGATGACGCAGGTAATTCCGCTCAGCATGCTGGCGGAAAACGAGGAGGGGCGGGTCGTCTCGGTTAGGGGCGGCTATGGCTTCGTGCGCCGCCTTGCGGAGCTCGGATTGAATCCGGGCGTTAGAGTTAAAATGCTAAGGGCGACGAACGGCGGGCCGCTCCTTATTTACGTTCGAGGTTCAAGAATCGCACTCGGGCGTGGCGTCGCCATGCACGTCCTCGTCGAGGTGGAAAGTTGAATGAGATTTTAGTAGCGCTGGCGGGCAACCCTAACGTTGGGAAGAGCACGCTTTTTAACTTCCTCACCGGTCTGCGGCAGCACGTCGGAAACTGGCCCGGGAAGACCGTCGAGCGGCGGGAGGGTATCTGTAAGCATGAGAGGCGAACGCTTAAAATCATAGACTTGCCGGGCACTTATAGCCTGACGGCATACTCTGAGGAGGAGCTTATTGCGAGGGATTTCATCGTCAAAGAGCGCCCCGATGTTGTTATTGATGTCGTTGACGCCTCGAATCTTGAGAGGAATTTATATTTGACGCTTCAGCTCCTTGAGCTTACCGACCGGGTAGTCGTTGCGTTAAACATGATGGACGTCGCCGAAGCCGAAGGCGTCGAGATCGACGTGCAGCGGCTTTCCGAGATTCTCGGCGTGCCTGTTGTTCCGATAGTTGCGGACGAGGGCGAGGGCGTGGACGAGCTTTTGCAGGCGGCGGTGGCGGTTGCGGAGGGTAAGCTGAGAACTCAGCCTTACAGGACGGACTTCGGGACTCATATTGAGCGTCAGATACGCGAACTGGAGGCATTACTTGCGGGCGAGGGCGAGATAGGGTATCCGAGGCGGTGGTTTGCGGTCAAGCTTTTAGAGAACGACCCTGTGGTGGTGGAGGCGGCGAAGCGGCTGGACGTCGGCACCGAGCTTCTGCGGCAGCTCGACGAGTTGCGAGCTACGGAGATTCACCACAATTTCGAGATCGAGCTCGTGGACAAGCGTTACGAGCAGATAAGTCGCATCGTGAAAGAAGCGCTCAGGCGGCGGGAGGGGCCTCTTCGGCAAGAACTCACGGACAAAATCGACAAAATCGTGACGCACAGAATCTGGGGGTTGCCCATCCTTTTGGCGATTTATGGCTTCGTCTTTTGGGCGACGTTCTTCCTGAGCCGTCCTTTGGTGAACGCTCTTGAGGCTGCCTTCTCGCGGCTCGGCACGCTTCTCGCAGCCAAGGCTGCGGACGCCCCAGCATGGCTCGTCGGCGTGCTCGTCGATGGAATAATCGGGGGCGTTGGCACCGTCCTCACTTTTCTGCCGGTGATTGCGATTTTCTTCCTGCTGTATGCCGTTCTTGAGGACTGGGGCTACATGGCAAGAGCCGCTTTCGTCATGGACAAGTTCATGCACGTCGTCGGCTTGCACGGTAGAGCGTTTCTTTGCCTGCTCTGTGGCTTCGGCTGCAACGTCCCCGCAATCATGGCGACGAGGACGCTCGCCGACAGCCGTGAAAAGCTGATAACAGTGCTGATTAACCCATTAGTGCCGTGCAGCGTGCGACTTGGCGTCCTTGCATTCGTGACGGCGGTGTTTTTTAGCGGCATCGTTGCCACAGCGGTCATGCTCTCGCTCGTGGCGCTCAGTTTATTCTTAGTTGCGATTTCTGCCCTGCTCTTCCGCCGTCTCCTGCTGCGAGGCGAACACCCACCGTTCATTATGGAGATGCCACCGTATCGAATGCCGACAGCAAGGAACGTGCTGCTGTATGCGTGGGAACGTATCAAGGCGTTCGTCGTGCGAGCGGGCACGCTTATCGTCGCTGTTTCCGTCGTGATGTGGTGGCTCATGTCCGCAGGTCCCAGCGGCGGCTTTTTCAGCGTCAGCGGCGTGCCGCCCGAGGCGTCGTATGCAGCGATGCTCGGTAAGCTCCTTGAGCCCATAGGCGAGCTTTGCGGCTTCAATTGGCGGGTCATCGTCGCTTTGATGTTCGGTTTCCTTGCGAAGGAGCTGAGCGTGGCGACGCTCGGCGTTCTCTACGGCGGCGGTGAAGAAGCTTTAAGGGCAGTACTGCCGGCGGCATGGTCGCCGCTCCTCGCCTACACGTTTCTGGCGGTGCACATGATATATGTGCCGTGTGTCGCTACCGTCGCTACGATGCGGAAGGAGACGAACAGTTGGCGCTGGACGCTTTTTGGTGTTGCATACTCGCTTGTGTTAGCATTCCTCGCCGGCGTGCTCATATACAATGGCGGGCGACTGCTTTTATGATGTGGACCGGTAGCCCGCGAGGCTGAAGCGACGGAGGTAGAGGATATTTTATTAATGAGGGGTAAGGCATGAAGCAGGAAGGACGTGGAGGAGTGAGATGGGCGTCGTCGAGGGCGCGATTGCGTGGTCGAGCAAATATTTGCTGCCATACGGGACGTGGGGGCTTTTTGCGGTGGCGTTTGCGGAGGCGAGCTTCTTCGTGGTGCCGCCTGATGTCTTGCTCATCCCGATAGCGCTCGCAGCGCCCGAGCGTGCTTTGTTTTACGCACTCGTCACGACGCTGGGCTCGACGCTTGGCGGTATTTTCGGCTACTTCATCGGACTTAAAGGCGGACGCCCGCTCCTCTTGAAATTCGCCTCTGAGGGCAAAGTGCAGCGTGTTGATGAATATTTCGGACGCTACGGAGCGCTGGCGGTCGGCATTGCCGGCTTCACGCCAATCCCTTACAAAATATTCACAATCTCCGCAGGCGTTTTCAGAATGAGCCTCACAAGCATGGTCGTCGCTTCGTTGCTCTCAAGAGGCGCCCGTTTCTTCCTTGAAGCCACGCTCCTCATGCTTTACGGCGATGAGATCATAGTGCTCGTCGAAGGCTATTTCGAAGTTCTGACACTCCTTGCCGCCGCCGTCTTCCTCGCAGCATATTTCCTTTACATCAAATCGAGAAGGCGAATGAGTATGGCTAAGCGGCGGCTGTGATATTAAGGCGTTAATACTCCCGCCTCTTTCTTTTTTACAGAATGTCGCTAAGAAAGCTCTTGCCCTTTAGGGTTGAGATAGAGGAGGCGGGAGGGAGAGGTTTGAGAGTTTTTTATACTCTGAAGTCAACGAATAAGTGACGAGCCCATGCCTATAGTGGGCAGGGGCAGCGTGCTCAGCCCGATGAGGAGCGCAGGTTCGTCCTGCACACTCCCCAACCTCCCGCCGGTGGAAGCCCCGACTCGGGGCGGGGGAGGAGGTCACAACCCTGATATCAAATCCAACATCTTCGCCCGCACGTCTTTTGCCTTGACGACGCCGGAGGCGAGCAAGACACCATCAGCGCCGAGCTCTATGGCTGCCCGCACGTCATCACCGTCCGTTATTCCGGCGCCGCATAAGACGATACAGTCATCGTAAATTTTCTTGACCGCTTTCACGGAGTTCTCAACGACAGCAGGGTCGACTTTCGAGACGGAGCGTCCAGTCCCTATAAGTTCAGGTGGTTCCACAGCCACTGCATAGGGTTCGAGCGCCGCAACTGCCCGGCTCACCGCCACATTGTTCGTGCAGACTACTGTAAGGAGTTGTAATTTTTTCGCTTTCTGCACGATGAAGTCGATGTCAGCGATTTTCAGCCGCCGCTCGGAATGGTTCACGAGCGTCCCCGCGGCACCTGTCGCCTTTACGGACTCGAGAGTCACGGCGCCCGTATGACTGCCCGGCTCCACGGCGTCCACATGCTGGGCAAAGCATGGAATTTCGACCTGAGTCGCTATCCATGCCAGAGAGGCTTGCGGCGGGCACACTATTATGCTTAGCTCTTTCTTCTCCGCCAGCTCTTTAGCGACTTCCTCGCAAACCTTTGCTATTTTTAAGCCGCCCTCGCCGTTTACTTCTGCGTAAGCCTTCATATTCACAACTATCATCGGCGTCCGCACTTCCATGCAATAATCTAAAGCCTCGGATATATAAGTAGGGAGTGAGGACATACGCATGATGAGCCAAAGCATAAGGAGCGACGTCTACGAAATACCAGAGGAAACTTTAGCTAAGGTAAGGGAACTGATGAGCATGGATTTTTCTAAGGTAATATCCATTTTGAAAGCAGTTTCCGACTCCACACGGCTTCGCATACTTAAGTCTCTCCTTTTGGAGGAATTGTGTGTTTGCGTGTTCGTGGAAACCATAAAATGTAAGTATCCTGCTCTCTCTTACCATTTAAAGACGCTGAAGGACGCTGGCTTAGTAACCTCGGAAAGGCGAGGTAGCTTTTTAATATATAGACTGACCACTCTCGGGAAATACGTTTTAAAGCTCATATCAATGCTGGAGGACAATTTAGGAAA
>QMVQ01000149.1 GCA_003661185.1 Candidatus Alkanophagales archaeon
CACCATGTTCTTTCTCCATGAAATGGAAAGGCATGTTTTCGTCAGTTCACGAACTATTTGACGTCAGTTCTAGGCATTACATTCAAGAGATCAAGCTGAAAATACGTTCATCGTATACACTTCGTCTTCTTAATTTCCTAGCGTTAAATTTAATTGCTTCTAGCGAGGTCTCGTTACCTCACTCGTTGGAGAAAGATCCAGTGTCCGCTCGTTGAGTTCCAGAAAGGCTATATATGGGAACTCTCATCAGAACCAGAGGGCGGCCGTAGTCCAGTCTGGTCTAAGACACCGGTCTGCCACACCGGTGACCCGGGTTCAAATCCCGGCGGCCGCACCACGGTTGGGGGGGCTTCTCCCCAAACACTCCCCAATTCAAAGCGACTTTTAAGGCTGGGGCTGAGACCGAAGTTCGAGAGACCCGAAGCTCGCGTTAAGCTAGGTATCTGTGTGGGACTCCTGCCAGAGAGTCGGGGGGGCTTTGGCCGTGAGATGAGATGACGTACGTGAGGAGTTTACAGCCTATCTAAGAAGATAGTTAGGCATAGTGTGAGAGGCACAGGCAGGATCTCGTGAATCATCTAGATCGCTACCTGTCTGGCCGTGAGATCTGCTCTGATGAGAACATGTGCCCGCTCCTAATAGCATGCGGTAAGAGTCGAGGACATCTCTAGTTAGGCTTGAGGAATCTGTTTAAGTTCCTAAAGTGAAAGGATTAGCCCGAGGAGCTTCTGAACCGCTGGCGTAAGCTGGTCAGGCTAGATGGGGCTAACGAGGACTGCAACGTGCCTGGGGAGGGGGATATCATCAGAAGCCTTAGGGGTGTGGCCGAGCTGACTACTGGATACTCTACAACGTGCTCCTAGACAGCGGGAGGGCTCAGATACCTGTTCAGCTCATAGGAAGCTCAAGGCCTTTAAGTCAGCTGGGTCAGGTATGAGAGGGTGCGGCTAAAGTGTATTACAATGTAAATGTCAATTGGAACTGGGGCTCTGTTGAGTCTTCGGGTGTTTACGAGGGAAGACTAGTATAGCTCTTTGAGCTCTGTTGGCCTCAGCACCCGACAACTTAGCAGAATTGAGCTGGGTAATCTTTTATTAATCCTCCGGATGAAAGATATGACCATGGGGCGAGAAGAGAGAATTTATGTGTTCGATGATGTAGTGCTGGAAATTGATGAAAATCGTCAGGCAAAACTCGTAATAGGACCTCCTTACAAAGCTATTCCAAGGAAAGATGCTAAGAGAGTAGCCAAGAAAGCATGGCTCAGAGATCAAGTCAGAAAGGCTCTAACATCCCTTCACAGCAAAAAGCCATGTGAAATAAGACTTGCTAAAAGCGATTCACTTCTAAGAATAGGTGGAGGTTTTGTGCAAATTGAGAATGGAAAATTACTCTTAGTACGTAGGAGTCCAGATGCACCTTCAATGCCTAACGCTCTTGATATCTGTGCTGGAGTTTTTGATGAAAAATGGAAAAATCCGCTTGAAATGATGATAGCTGAATCAGTTGAAATTTTACGCTTTATACCAGATCGGGATATTATAATATCTTTAATACCTTCAGGGTTAGGTGAGGTGCTTTCACGAGGTGCAATAGAAAAGGAATATTATAAAGCTACCTTAGCAGTGTTTGGTGATAAAAAAGCAAGAGAAATATCATTCCAAGAAGTAAATCCGATAATAATTGAGCCAGAACAGCCTATTAAGGTGGTTTATAGTGATAAGGAGCTAATAGATGTTATGGTAACGTTCGAAATAGAAACATCGAGCATAGAACTCATAGGAATAGTGGAAGTTCCACATAGAAGGAATGTAACCTATTCGGATGGAGAATACATAGAGAAAAATGGATTACTATTGCCCTTGAATAGAGAAATCCATGTAATTAATATGGGTAATCTGCAAGATACTATATGGCGTCGCTTTAACGTAATCAGAAAAGGAAATTTCAGGAAAGTAGTATCTGAAACTACACTAACAAGTAAAGCCAGATTAGTCGTAAAAAGATTACTCAATGTTTGAATTGCGAATCTAAATGCCGGTTCTGTTAAGTTTCGTGTTTAGCACATAAACGGTTTATAAGACACCAACCATCAAATTCAACAGAACCAATCGTAAACTTTTTATTTTTTGAACTCATGTATTGAATTGATGTAATGAGGTGGAGGAGTGTGGAGACTAAGAATATCGATAACAGGAATATCAATAATATCGTTATTCTGACTGGCTTCACAATGGACAAGAAGTATAAAGAAGAACTAGATAAACTCCTAGTGAAGGACAAGGATATAGTAGATTTCTACAAAAAACCTATAAGAGTTCAAAACTTGCTTCGGATCGGACTCCTACTCATGCTATTGGGTTCTTCGTTCTATACCACATTTACTATGATACCCGAATTGTCTGAGAAACTTAAGTTATGGTTGACAATCATTGCAACGCGCTTCGGATTGTCGACAGAACTTCAGCATTTAATACAGCACTCGACCCTTATTCCTGCAGCTGTGATATTCTTAGGCGCCATAATTATCATAGGGACTATTAAAAAAGAGGAAGGCACCATAAAAGAAGTATGGGGTGGCCTCAAAAAATGTTTTCTTTCCAGAAAATATCTGAAATCACCACTTGATTACTACACTATATTTCTAACAAATATATCAGATATGCAGGTGGCAGGTAAAATAGCAGAGTACCTAAGTAATGAGTTAAAAAACGAGAATATCGACATAAGACTCTTCTACGCAGACATGCCTTATTATTGGCTACGTTTCATAGACTCCATATATGTTTCTGCTGATTGCTTCCTAGAAGATGGGAGAAAAGAGACTGTATCGAAGTCAGAATTAGAAAAGATTTGGAAAGAGGTATATGATGAACATCTAGAGGATTTCTATACAATTATTGGTAAATATGTGAAAGGAGAAGAATTTGCAGAAATTGATAAAGGGTCGCCTCCTAGGATAAAAGCGAGTAGATTTGTTTTTGGAATTTTCTTCCTATCTAGATTTTTCAAAAAAATGTATGATAAGCTGAAGGGGAGGTTCGAGAATAAACCTAATATATACTTTGCTATAGATCTCCCAGAAGATGGACAGAGTGAGGATATAGGAGAGGAGGAGTGGAGTGGCGCTAAGGAGATTATCAAAGAGATTATGTTCCTATCACTTAGGTCGGATGCCAAATATATCTCCAATATCAATGACAATGACATTAAGAGACCAGCTTTAGTAATATATGTGAAAGGAGCAAAAATGCTCGTCAGAATCAAGAATAGAGGTTTTGATCTTCATGAATTGGGGGAAGAAGCAAGAAGAGAAGCGGTAGTTAAGTTACCTGTGAAACGATTAATAGCAATTCCCCTTGACCTTAGAGAGGGTACACTAAAGCCAAACTCGGATATTCCATTTCCCATGTTTTCAGAGGAAGAGGATAAGAAAAATAGTACCTGTATGGATAAGAAAAATAGTACCTTAGTGATCTCACTAGGAGGTCCTGAACACAATTTAGCATTATTACACCTCATCAATTACCTGCGGCAAAGAAATATACCAAATATACCTATTATTCAAGTAGCAGAAAGTAATCAATGGTGGGATGAGCATGAGTATAAGATTCAGGTAGGAACTGAAAATTATGTTTACGGAATATGGCCTAGAGATTTGCATAACGGGAGAACCACACTTAGAGCACCTTATGATGAACCAAATGGAGCCTATATCTTCTATGATGAGTCAGACGACATGGGATTTATCATAACAGTAGGATTTAACGCTTTAATGACCAAAGTCGCCACAGTTTACATGCTAACTTCAAATCTCTTTGAAGAATTCTGGCAAGGAAAAGCAGGAAGGGGTATTCTTCATTTCGTTTTCGTTAAGGAAGGAAAAAGAGGAAGATTACAGCAGTTTTTCGATAAAAAGGACATTATGAATACTTTTTATAGGTTAAAGAAGAATGATCTTAGACGTATGGAAAGGATGTTAGGAAAAATCCCTTGAGAGACTCCCTACATAAAGATTTGGTTGAGAGAGAACTCCATTCCGCTCATTTCAGCGAGTGGTTCTAAGCGAATATGTCTTTATGTAAGGTATGGTCATCTTAACGATGAAGACTATGCCAGATGAGCGGACGGACATAGAGAGCTCCCGAACTACTTCCAAGACAACCCTTTGGGTCGGGATCCTCAGCTAGAGGGGCTGGGAAGATGAGGCTGGTATGGCCCCGTTAGTCTCCGAGTCTCAGCTTTCTCTCAGCCAGCTCAGACGTCCCTCAGCCGCTTAAGCCCTTATAGGCTCCAGTGGGCGTGAGCCTCAGCCAGCTGATAAACCCGCTTGCGAGACTCGTCCAAAGCCAAGGCTAGATAGCTCATATTCGGACTCAAGTTACTGGTCAGGGCCCCGAGAGTCATGACCATTCCAGTCGTGATATAAGTGCCCATGTCCTATCCTTGGCTCGCACAGGCCTGAGGCCCCGTTCTTCCACACCGATGATTAGGTTCAAATCCCGGCGGCCGCACCACTCATCTCTTCCTAGTGTCTACCTCGAGAATCACTGCCGTTCCATAGACTAGTATCTCCGAGACCCCTGACATGACATCTGAGGTAGTAAACCTCACC
>QMVQ01000150.1 GCA_003661185.1 Candidatus Alkanophagales archaeon
CCTATTAGAATGATAAGAGCGCCATAAATTCCAACATTTGAGATGTTTAACGCATCGAGAAAAAGCAGCGCAGGATACGTCGTGACAAGGAGCATCATTAAGAGAACTGCGACGGACGGCATGCCACTGAACGCCGCACTGTCTTCTCGCACCCCCGTCTTCCTGAGAGTCCAGAGCAAAATTCCCGGAACCAGAACTGCCATCGTGACGAAGTTCAAAGCCGCTTCTGAAACCTCTAACATTAACGACAGTATGACGCCTAAGGCGATTAACGCTGCTATTGAGTAGTAAAAATCTTTGAACTCGGACGCTGCGAAGGCAGCGACCGCCAGCAACGCCCCCAACTCCACGAGCATTTTATCAACCCTCCTGTCACGCTAACCCAACTTACAACTTTTCTAACGCCTTCACGACGCCGTCAATTATAGCCTGTGGTCTCGGTGGGCAGCCGATGACGTAGATGTCTACGGGGATTATCTTGTCGAGCGGTCCGACGATGTTATAGCCGCCTTTGAAGACGCCACCTGTCGCCGTGCAGGTTCCGATGCCCATTACAAGCTTTGGTTCCGGCGTCTGCTCGTAAACTCGGCGCACCCTTGGAGCCGCCTGTCTCGTAACCGGCCCCGTGACCAAGAGGATGTCCGCGTGCCTCGGGCTGCCCTCCAGCAGGATGCCGAAGCGTTCGACGTCGAACCTCGGCGTCAGAGCCGCTACGATCTCAATGTCACAGTTGTTGCACGAACCGGTGTTCACGTGGAATACCCATGGCGACTTCTTCCTGCAAAAGCTGCAAAACTTGCCCCCCGCATCATTGCCTTTTGCCGAGTTCTTCTCAACAGCCGCCAGTTTCATCCTCCTACGCCCCGCTTTCGTATTCCAGACGGTTAGATAAAAATGTTACGATTTTTCCACGAGTTCCCCCCGTGGCACAAATAATGGGGGGGAATTATTTTTCCACCCCTTCTATGATTGGACCAATGACATCGGGGTAGCCGACCGCCATGATGTGGATGCCGGCGCACGCCTTTTCCTTTTTCACCTCCTTGATGAAGTTCACGAAGTATTCCACGTTATACTCGTTGATTTTCTCCTTGCGTCGTTCTTTGTCCTCGATTTCCTTGAACTTCTTAAAGGCTTCGAGGAACTCTTCCGGGACTGTAACGCCCGGCACGTATTTGTCGAAGAATGACGCCTGCCCGTAGGAGCGAGGCGGAAAGATACCAATGAGCACTGGGATTCCGATGTGCTCCACCGCTTTTAAGAAACGCCGTGCGACCTCGACGTCGAAAATCACTTGCGTCTGCACGAAGTCGGCGCCGACCTCCGCCTTGCGCTCCAGCTTCAGCACCTCAGCTTCGAGCGGGTCCATGTTCGGGTTGCCGGCGACGCCCACATTAATCTCGGGTTTTGGACCGTGAACCTCGTTGCCGTCAAGGTCTTTGCCCTCGTAAACTAAGTTGTGGATGAGCGCTACGAGATGGGCAGAGTCGAAGTCGAAAACAGGCTTCGCGGCAGGCGTCGTCCCTATTTTCGTGTGGTCGCCCGTCAGAGCCAATATATTCCTCAAGCCGAGCGCCGCCGCCCCAAGAATGTCGGAGAGCAACGCCAGGCGGTTGCGGTCTGCAGTTCTCAGCTGATAAACGGTCTCGAGCCCTGTGTCCCGCTGCACGATGTAAGCGGCGACGAGCGAGCTGATCGCAGAGTCGCTCCTCGGGTTGTCGGTGACATTCGCCGCTATTATTTTTCCGGTGTTTTTGAGCGTCGTAGCCCAGTCCTTCACGTCCGATAAGTCTATGCTCCTGTGCGGCTCGAGCTCCCCCGTGTAAACGAACTCGCCACGCTCTATGGCTTTCATCAAGTTTGAAAACGCCTTCCGTTCCTTCGCCATCAAAACCACCCCCTACAACCTCCTCGGACCGGTTGCGAGTGCCCAGTTCTTCGGTGGGCGATACATGCGGTAAAGGTCGAGCCGCCCAATCTCTTTCAGCCTGTTGAATATCAAATACCAAGCGCAGTCGTTCTTCACAACCTCCACGACCTCGCCTTTCCAGTCCCGGATCTCGACTTCAACCTCGCACTTGCCCTCGACGCATCCGCCGCAAGGTCCGTTCATGAGGCTCTTTGCGCACCTCGCCACCGGGCAGATTCCCCCTGTGTAGCCGAGCATGCAGTCGCCGCAGGCGACGCACGCTTCATACATGTTGCCCTCCCGCTTCTCCTCGTAGCCTATGAAGACCGTGTTCTGAGCGGGAAACGTCTGGACCTCAGGAAAGACCATCGTGAGCACTTGCACGCCGATGCCACACGCCATCGAGACAACAGCCTCATAACCATCAACATTGATTTGGTTGCGCAGTCCTTCGATGCAGCACTGTCTCGTAACGGTCGTTGCCGCCACCTTAACCTCCTGCCCCTTGGCTTTCCTCGCCATTTCAATCATGGACGCGAGTTTTTCAGCCTCCCGCAGCCCACGAGGCGGCTGGACGCAGCCGTCACAGCCCACGACGAGCACGCTCTTGTAAGGCTCGATGTAGCTTAATATTTCCTCTACTGGTTTCTCTTTCGTGATTATCATATGTAGATGTGCTAAGCAGACCCCTTTGATATAAGTTACGATTTTTCCTCGCTTTCCACCGAGGCACGTTTGCTCTATGTGTCACGGGGCTGCGTCATCCTCACGTCGCACGAGACGAAAGCTCACGCAGCTTTAGGGTCCCAACACCATCCAATGCGTCGGCTTGCGTTTGGCTATGAGCAGCAACGATAACCTGGAGGCCGAAGCTTTGAAAACGACGCCCGTCTCGGAGCGCGCCGCTATCAAGGCAACTCGAGCGACCGCGAACGTAATCAAATATCGTCAGAAATTTGAAACTGTGTTTAGATAAGCAACGTCAATGCACGGAACGTGCAAATTAGAAAGTTTTTTAAAACTTTTATTGACTAATTACAGATGCAATGATAAAGCTCTCAAGGGCTGCGGATGCAAAGTTCTTTTACGTCTCCGCTCTTATTCTTATTCCTTGCGTCTTCCTTTGCGTCGCAAGATACGAGAGCGGTAGTAGTCTTGCGCTTGAGTTTCTTGCAGTGCTCGTAGTCATGCTTTTGGGGAGCTTCGTCGAAATTCCGGTTTACACGCTGCCGACAGCGAGGCCAAAATACACAGAAAGGGAGCTTGCGCTCATAAAAAAGATGTTTGGCGTTGTAGTAGAAGGGGGTATGAAGGGGAAGAATTCCGTGGTAACATTGAACATTGGCGGTTTTGTATTGCCCGTAGCTTTTTCTGCCTACCTCCTGCGCAAATGCCCACCTTTGGAAGTGGCGACGCTCACACTTCTAATCATCATTCTTACTTATTTCATTTCCGAAATGACGGGTGGCGTCGGAGTTACAGTCCCAAGCTACGTTGGTATTTTCGCAATCCCCCTTGGCTTCCTCCTTTGTCAAGAAAACGCAGCGCCGCTGATATTCACGTCTGCGATTCTCGGCATACTCGTGGGTGTGGTCTTCAGGATTTTGGCGTTAGAGGAGAAGGATGAGGGAAGCGCCTTCCTTAGCGTCGGCGGCGCCGGGAACTTCCCCGCAATATTTATCATAGGACTACTTTCGCTGTTAATCTCCTGTTTCTGATTGAAGAGCCTTATGAGCTGAGCTGAACTGGACGCCACTCCCGTAGTCAGCTGCTTATCATCATTTACGGCTAAAGCGAATTATTACCAAAAGTTTTAAAACAACACAAATAGTTCAGAAATTTGGGGGTAACATGCACATACCTGACGGCTATTTGGATGCATGGGTATTCGTGTTGTTCTACGTGTTGAGCGCAATAGTCTTATTCTTTGCGCTCCGCCGCTCGAAAGACATACTTCAGGAGCGTCAAGTGCCGCTACTCGGAGTGCTCGCCGCTGCTATTTTTGCGGCGCAGATGCTGAACTGGCCGATTCCCGGCGGGACGTCGGCGCACTTTGTCGGCGGCGCCCTCGCCGCAATCTTCCTCGGTCCCTACGCAGGCGCCCTTGCCATGACGGTCGTGCTCGTAATCCAGTGCTTGCTTTTCGGCGACGGCGGCATCACGGCGCTCGGCGCTAACGTCTGGAACATGGCAATCGTTGACTGCTTCATCGGCTACTACGTTTATAAGTCCATCGCGTCAAGGGTCAGCGGCGACGGTGGCAAGATTTTTGGCGCATTCTTCGGCGGCTGGCTTGGAATCACGGCAGCTGCGGCGTTCGCAGGCATCGAAATTGGCATCTCTTCAGCGTTCCGCTACGGCATTGGCGTGACCGTGCCCGTGATGGCAGGCTGGCACGCTGCCCTCGGCATCATCGAAGGAGTGATAACTGCAGCGGTCGTCGCATACACGCTGCGAGTGCGAGCGGACCTCTTGGCTTCGGCTTTGGAGCTTACGACTGCGACGGAGGGGGGTGTTTGAAGTGGGAGTGGAGTGGCTGCGTGAGCGTTGGGTGCTCCTGACCATAGTTGCGGTAGTGGTGATGGTGCTCATAAGTCCGCTTTTCGGCATTGCTTGTGAGCGTGTCGGCTACTCCGAGCCCTTAGAGAACGTCGGTGAGGAATTTGGCGCCGAGGAAATACCGATTTACGAAAA
>QMVQ01000151.1 GCA_003661185.1 Candidatus Alkanophagales archaeon
AATCTGCTGAGAAAAGATAAGCAGGAGTGGAGTTCGGAGAGGTCACAAGCTGCAGCTCAGGCTTGAGGAGTGCTGGTGAGTTTGCGGAAGCTGAGAGCGCAAGAGGTCCTGAGCGCCCACGTCCCAAAAAGGTTTAGGCACGAGCTCGCACTCAAAAATGGCGCAGCTAAAAAAAGTAACTTACTGTCTGAGCAGACGCTTTTATGTCCAAAAATTTTATAAAGCTGCAGCCCTAATTTGAAATTGGTGAGGGCAAGGAGTTGATAGACGTAAGCGTAAAGCTTTTAGCATTGATAATATTGTTCTTGCTCTCTGCATTTTTCTCAGCGTCAGAGACTGCTTTGGTGGCAATAAGCAGGATAAAAGTAAAGAAGCTGATTAATGAGGGGAAAGAGGGCGCTGAAGAGATCCACGAGCTCAAAAAGGATCCTGATAGCCTGCTCACGACCATTCTCATCGGGAACAACCTCGTGAACATAGCGGCGTCCGCAATCGCTACGTCGCTCGCTATCGAACGCTTCGGCAGCCTTGGCATCGGAATTGCGACCGGCGTCATGACGCTCATCATCCTGACGTTCTGCGAAATTTTCCCGAAGACGCTCGCAGCCAGAAACCCGGAGGCGGTTTCGCTAATAGTTTCGAAGCCTATAAGGCTCTTAGTTCATATTTTCCGCCCGGTAGTCCGTGTTTTCACACTGATGGTAGTTGCGTTCAGGAGGTTGCTAAGGTGGGCGCCGTCGAGTGCAGTTGAGACGGTTTCCGAGGAGGAAGTGAAGACGTTACTTGACATCGGCGAGGATGAGGGTGTCTTCGACGAGGACGAGAAAGAGATAATAGAGAGGGTCTTCGAGCTTGACGACATCACCGCTGTAGATATAATGACGCCGCGAGAGGACATGGTTTGCGTCTCGGCTGACTGTTCCGTGAAGGAGGCGGTGGAAGTCATAAAGAAGCACGGATACTCCCGCATCCCTGCCTACAAAGACAACCCCGACAACATCATAGGCATACTCTACGCCAAAGACCTCCTAACGCATGCCTGCAGCGGCTGCGACTGCGATTCGAGCATCAAAGACCTGCTAAAGCCGCCTTATTTCGTGGATTACAGAACGAAAGTGGATGACCTCTTGCGGGAATTTCAGAGGGGGAGGTTCCACATTGCGATCGTAGTCGACGAGGCGGCACGCCCATTAGGCTTGGTGACGCTCGAAGACGTTCTTGAGGAACTCGTAGGCAACATCTTCGACGAATACGACGATAGCGCCAAGCTCGTCGAAGTGCTCGACGAGGACACTCTAATTATCGACTGCCGCATGCGGCTGCGGGACTTCTTGAAAATCACGGGCATCCGAGAAAACGGGACGCTCGCTGCCTTTCACGCTCGCAACGTCACCACGAACGCCGCACCCGCCACCGCCGCCGCAAACAGGCACTTCCTCTCGGTTAAAACCGTCAGAGACCTCGCAACGCAGCTCTTCGGCGAACACCCCCCTGTCGGCACAAAAACTCTCCTCAATAACCACGAGTTGATAATCGAAGAAACAGACGAACAAGGCATAAGCAAAATCAGAGTGAGAAAACTTGATACCTGATTACTTCTTATGCCGCATCTTCTTTCTTCTTTTTTTCAACTTATGCTTCCGCATCTTCTGCCTCCAGCGCTTCCTGCCGCACGGTATCCGCACCACCCCTAAACTTCGACCTAAAAGTTTTTCCTTTTATATGTTTTAAATACTTTGCTCAGCAGAATTAAAGGATGCGGCGGAACGCTCTTTAATGCTCTTACTAAAGGATAAACATGGATTTCCGGGGGCACTGCGCAGTCGCAATGCTCACGTTTGCGCTGTTTGCGCTTGCGATTTTCATATCACCGTTGCCAAAAACGCCCGCAACGCTAATCTTCTCGCTCTTAGCATGCTTCGTCGGCGCAAACCTCCCAGATCTCGATATAAAAACGTCAAAACCGCACAGGTATGCAATGCGGGTGACTGCCGCCGCCACTGCGTTCTTCTTGGCGCTGCTTGTGGTGTCGGTGGTTCTACACTCAGACGTAAACACCCAAAGCGTGCTCTTGAAACTCACGGTGATCTCAGTTACGACATTACTCGTGGTCTTCCTCGTAAGCCGGCTACCGCACCGCGGTCCGACGCACGGCGTTCTCGGCATCTCCGCATACGCATTACTTCTTCTGCTCATCACGCTCCTTTTCGGGTTTCCGCTCGCTGTTGCGTTTCTCATAACGCTCGCCGGCGTCGCAGGCTACGCCTCTCACATCCTCGCGGATGAAGCCTCAACGTTTTTCAAGAAGAAAAAATCTAAGAGGAAAAGGAGATGAGTCTGTGGATTGAAAAATACAGACCGGAGACGCTTGCCGAGATAGTAGGACAAGACACCGCCGTGACGTGTGGCGAAAGGTTTTTGGAAAGCGGGAGTGTGTCGAACCTCCTGCTTTGGGGTCCGAGGGGCGTTGGCAAGTTCTCATTCGCGAGAGCCTTATCTTTAGAGCTTTACGGCGACCTTGCGAACTTCGTCTGTCTCGACGCCTCCAATATATTCGAGGGCGGCAGGAAGTATCTGGCTGAGGAAAAGCGCTTCCGCCTGTTCTACGAAGAGCGGGCATCGGTCATTGATACATTCAAGAGAATCATTCGGGAATTCACGGCGCTCGCCCCAATAAACGCCGACTTCAAAATAATCTTCTTCAACAACGCAGAGGCACTGACACTTGACGCCCAGCACGCACTCCGCAGAACCATGGAAAAATACAACAAGACCTGTAGGTTCGTTTTTTCGACGACAAAGCCCGCGAAAGTCATCATGCCGTTGCGCTCAAGATGCGTAGTGCTACATTTTCGGAAATTAGGCGACGAGCACATCGAAAAAATACTAAAAAAGGTGGCAAAGGGAGAGCGGCTGGAGATTTCGGCGGACGCTTTGTCGCTACTAAAGGCAAGTGCCAGCGGGAATGCGTTCATGGCGCTCAGCCTGCTGCAGGCAGCAGCAGCCCTTTCGCCGACTGTTAAAAGCGAGCGGCGGAATGTGGATGCCGACGCCGTGCGTCTCGCAATAGAAAAGAGCTATGGGGCGGACGCCGCTGCTGCGGAGGTGTTGCTCTCGCATGCGCTTAAAAGCGAGCACGACGCCTTACGAAAAAAGCTCCGCACCCTCCTTGACGAGCGTGGCATGAGTTGCCGGGAGCTGCTTGAGCGCTTGCAGGATGCCGTGAAGCGGAGAGCTGCAGACGGATGCATGCCTTCCGAGACTTCAGCCCGTGCCCTTCTGAGAATCAGCGACGCTGACGCTCGTCTTTGCGAAAGTCTGAATGCTGAAATTCACGTTGAAGAGGCGCTGGCGAGCATTTCGGAACTCTAAGCAGAATATAAGCCCAAAGCTCGTTTGAAAAGCTAAGTTCAACCCTCTGACTTGGGAGTAGTGAAATAAGATTTATGAGTTTTACGAGTGATATACTTTACGGTGATAACGTGAGAAGTCCAAGAGAGGAGGTTGTTGAAGCTATAAGGAAACGAGATGCAAAATGGCTGTTGGACAAATCCGTGGAGTTTCACGGGCATTACTGCCATAAAGTGGCTTACGGAATAAAAGCAAGCCTCCTTGCGCTGGAAGAGCTTGGCATGAGCGCTGCCGACGATGATATTATGGGAAGCGTCGTCACACTAGTTGAGACTGCAGGTCCTTTCTGCAACGGCGTCCAGCTCGTGCTTGGGACGCTCGGAGGCGCTAATCTCGTGGTAAGAGATTGCGGGAAGCTCGCAATCACACTTCTGAGGAGCGACGGCACTGCCATCCGTGTTTCAGTGCGTCCTGAATTCTTAGACGGCTTTGTGGAGAGACATCCTGAGATGAAGAGGGTGTTCAGAGGCAAGTATGCGACGATTCTCGTCGAAGGCGAGAGAACGCCGCTAACGAAACTACGGCTACTGGAAGTCCTCACGGGGTGCATGAATCCTGAAGAGCGAGAGGCGCTCGTGGAGGAGATGACGAAGCGGCACAAGGAAGCAGTGCTGAAGGAGCTTGAGGCTTCTGACGAGGAAATGTTCAAGGTGGAGCGTAAAAAGCTTGAGTTTTCGGCGTTTGCGCCGGTTTGCGAGTGCACGATGCCCATCGTCGTATGCGAAGCCTGTGGCGACGCTGTCCTCGAAACGCACGTCAGGCTGCGCAACGGTCGAAAACTTTGCTTGGACTGCGCAGGCGAGAAAACGCCTATGCTTGTGGCGGGCAGGCTTCTCTTCTGATGTTGACGAATTCGGCTTGAAGATTACAAAATGTCGATAAGAAAGCCCCTCGTTTCAGGGGATGAATTAAGGTAAGGAAGGTAGGGGGTGGAAGTTGGTTCGTTAGGAAGATGTTGCTGCTAATCCCCTTTAAAGGAGGGCAGGGGAAGGGGTGGGAAAAGTTTTTATAGCTTGCGTTCAATGGATGAGTAACGAGGCTGTGGGTATAACCTGCGGTCAGGAGCTGCGTGCTCAGCTCGAAGGGGAGCGCTTATGCACACTCCCCAACCTCCCGCCGGTGGAAGCCCCGACTCGGGGCGGGGGAGGAGGTCAC
>QMVQ01000152.1 GCA_003661185.1 Candidatus Alkanophagales archaeon
GTCCCTGCTCCTTGCACACACCGCCCGTCGACCCACCCGAGTGGGGCTTGGGTGAGGCGTGGTCCTATGGGCGGCGTCGAACCTGAGCCCTGCGAGGGGGGGTAAGTAGTAACAAGGTGGCCGTAGGGGAACCTGCGGCCGGATCACCTCCTATGCCAGGAGCGGGGTCGGCCACGAGAAGGCCTTCTTGAGCCCATCTAGTCTTTCTCTTGTGGGGGAGACGGCAGCACCTGAGAGGATCAAGAAGGGCAACTCTCCTCCTAGATCAGTATTTTAGGTCTCAGAGCGAATGGAGGAACGAAGAAGCAAGCTCAGGCACATTACCTATGCCGGGTGGAAGTAATGAGATAGAGCGATACGCGAGCGAGGATAGAATTAAGTTAGTGTTAAATGATACCGAGGAAGGCAGACACACTTTGTTTAGGACTTGCCATAGAAATTTACTCAGCTCGACGCTAAGGATTACGTTTACAACAAAAAAGCTTATATTTGAACCTAAGACAGAGAATACCCCCGTATGAGCCCTCCTGAGTTTCAGAAAAGTCCCTATACAGATTATTTCGTGAGGCTTCTGCGTATAATATTTGGTGTCGTAGTAGCACAGGGTATTATCAAACACGGCCAGACGTTATTTTCTTGGTCCTTCTCATTGAGAAAACTACTTCCTCTCTTTTCATTTGCAATAGTTTACATGCTTGTAATACTTAGCTGGATATTTTACCATCACTCAATAACATTATATCCCTATAGGAAGAGCTACGTCGCCACAGTTAGAGCTACTTTTGACCTTATAATAATATTTACTTATGTATACCTAATATTCTCTATCCCCGATACCTTTGATATACTACTTGGGGCAGCCGTAGTTTTCATGCTCTATGCAATTACTGGCATTCTTAGAGTATTGGAATGGCGAGACAAACGTGTTAGTAGATGGCGGCTTTCTCTAATTTTTTCTGGAGTTTTATTTATAATGTACTACGTGATGTTACCTCTTCAAGAGGATAGCCAGCTTGAACTAATTGTAGAGTTTGTTGTAAATATCAAAGTACTTAGTCTTTTGGTCGTGTATAGATACTTGAGAAAACGTCTTGGATATCCCAAGTTTTCTATAATAGGCGTAGACATAGACGGCGTCTTAGGCGACCAGGTCCAACATATTCTAAGATACATGAGGGAAAAAGAGGGAAGGAATATCGATTTAACAGAGGAGGACATTAGAGAGTGGGATTATCCAATTGGAGGAAGCACTATATCTGATCATATAGAAAGAGCTCTTTTGCATGAGGAATTCGTGATCACCATGCCAGTAGTTAAGTGTGCTAAGAATGCCTTAAAGCTACTTTACGAGAGGTATCACTTAGTTATTATTTCAAATAGACCTAAAGAAGCACAAAAAGCTACTAAGCAATGGCTTAAATCCAATAACCTCAAGTTCCACGAGACATTATGGACACGAGAGACGGGCAAGGCCGTTCCTGGTGTCGATATACTAATAGATGATAATATCGAAAATATAAAGATGTTCGTTAGCCATTCACCAAGAAGCTTCGGAATACTTTTTCTGCGACCATGGAACAGACAGACTAAGGATAAGGATAGGGAATTACAACGCTTAATAGGCATGAAGAGGGTTTTTTGTTGTAATGGCTGGGGAGAAGTATTAAGGGCAATCTCTAACATGACTAGTTAGCTAGCCAAATTAGTGAGGAAAAAATCTTAGCTCAAGCCTCCCGCAAAACGCATAGTTACCAATCGATATCTGTCGTTAGTGAAGGGTCAGGTGAATGGCACACGAAATTATAGGGGGTCTCTAAACATATGCTTCTGGCATATAGGGGGTCTCGTTAATGGCGAGTCCCCTTGAGCCGTCTCCTTATGGCTCGCCTTATGTAGGGTCTCCATAATGTAGGAATACCTAGTATGCGAGTTAGCCAATATTAGGGAGACAGAAAAAGTAAATGAAGTCCAGAATATAGATTCTGCTTGAGGAATGGGAGGGACATTACCATCCTTCCCGGGGTGTTAGGAAGAATTACCGGAGCTTGGCTTGTGAGGGTTATAGCTCAGGTGAGGTATTCTGAGCCTTCACGTTCAGGGAGGTCATTGAACCCCATACCAGGGCTAAGAGGCTGGCTGAGAGAAGACAGCTCTTTAGAGGGTTTCATCACTCCTAACGCTGTCTATGTGGCTATCTACGAGCCTAGGCGTAAGGGCCTTCTCGGCGTATTACTCTTGGAGAAAAGAGGACGTATATCTGGTCTGGGCCTACTCGTGGAGACGGGAGGACAGCGGGAGGATTGGGTGGGGCTAAGCGAGGGTGTTGTGAACTTGAGGGGCATGGAGGGATCGCTCAGCGTTATGCCCTCCTCATATGTAAAAAAGAGAGTTTATTACCTCGCCATTGACTCGAATGGCGAGGTAATAAAGCTTAAATAGGGCTCGTAAAAAGTATATTACTGAGAAGCTATGATTACTGTTGGTCAGATAAGAAGACGTTTGCGGGATATTAGCGAGCTACTGAGAAAGCGTAGGTGTATAAGCGCATTAATGATAGTGTATGAGGTACGAGAGCAACTCAAACAGCTACCTGAATCGCTCATGCCTGAGGAACTTAAAAATGAGCTATATCAGGAGTTAATGGCGTACGAACTCTGGGCTATGGCAGATAAATCAGCAGAGCAGGAAGACTACGATAAAGCATCTGAGTTATATGGAAAAGCCTCCGAAATCTTCTATAGCCTTAAAAAATGGAGTCACTACCTTAATACACGTTTCTGGCTATATTGGGCCAGGAGAAATTCGTTGAAAAGGAATATTGATCAATTAGAAGATGAAATTAAAAGGCAGGAAAAAAGGGAAGAGCTTGTTAAACTCGCTAGAAACGCTATGCTACTCTTTCAAACGCATGAAGAGGACCGTTGGAGACATTTATTTTTAAAGGGTGAGTATCATAAATATCTGGCCATAATCCTTAAAAGCAGAGGTGAATATGAAAGTGCGCTTGAACATATAAGAGAAGCTATTCAGGCCTACGAACAAAGTTATAGTAGGAAAGGATGGGAGCATATACTAACCGCTAGAGATCATTCTAAGGCCCTAGAGACCGAAATAAGAGCGCAAAGGAATGTTATTAGTGGAGATTTAGAGCGCGCCTTAGAATGTTACAAAGAGGCCAGTCAATTGTATAATAGAGTGGGGGATAGAGCGAGTGCTCGATGGTGTCGTGCGCTTTATGAATTATGGAGTAATCTGCACCGCATAATAATAGGTCGAGGGGATCAAATACAGGAGGGGCGAAAGGGTTTACACAGGGCCATTAGTGGCTTACCCGAGGCGTTCCGTGACGAATTGAAATCGCTCAGAACACGCTTATTAAGGGGTGCTTATATCCCAGAGGATAAAAAACTAATGTTAATAGCGTTTTCTTTAGTGGATGCCTATCAACGGGAGATAGACAAGGTATTTACTGCCGCATCGAGGTTCGCCGAAGATTATATTAGACTATACTTTGAGCATTACGAGGGTTTTTCGATTGTCTATCCGCAGGAAAGGAGAAAGATAGACTTATCTATGCCTGATCTCACAGATGAAGATAAGAAGCTATTAAGAGAGCGTGGAGGTGTTGTAGAAATTGACATTTTAGGCTATAAAGAAACATCTGCATATAAATGTGTGCTTCTGTTAGGTGAGGTAAAAAAGACAGCCACAATTCGTGACATTAAAGACTTCCTAATGACCTCATACCTTTTCGAGAAACGATGGAGAACTTCTCTCAGGCTTCAGGGTTATGAAGTGAGCCACGTAGAGCGCATATTTATATGTCTTGAAAAATGCCCATCGGGCATTTTTCAAGACATGGACGATTTAATAGTATTGGATAAAGAATCCCTGAAAATGAGAATGAAAGATCACAGTGCACCTGATAGCATGATAAAGGGCATAGACAACCTGTCTATCGAATAGTATTCTTAATGCTCTTCCGCGAAACGAGAAGGCTTAACGGCCCTGAGAGCCTTTCCAGAGGAGGGCTTCCCAGAGCTTTCTCGCCAGCCTGCACGCAAGTTACTAGGTTTTCTATTCGAGCACATTCATTCCTAAGCTCTTCAGTCTCCTTAAGTAGCTTCTCGGCTGACCTAAGGGACTTCTTAGGGCTCATGCCCGAGCACCGAGAGCTGGTGAGCACCCGGCGGCTTCATCGAGACCCCCGCTAGCTTGTCATTCCGGGTAGGTCCTGCGCTTGCGGGAGCAGTCCGCCTTGTAGAAGGTTTAGTAAAAACCTTATAAGACCTTCGATCTTGACAAGAACCCCAAATATGTGTCTTTCCATAGTGTGAGGGGCACCTACCCCCTAAGATGCCGTATGCCTTGGTCGTGAGACCAGCCCTGTATTGTGCTAGGCTCACGGCCATAAGACAGTATGAATTATTGAGGGAGAAAGCTCGGTAGCCAGTCGATGAAGCACGAAATGCTTTTATGGCATTGAGCCACGCGCTAGAGCGGGATGGTGGAAA
>QMVQ01000153.1 GCA_003661185.1 Candidatus Alkanophagales archaeon
GCACGGCACCGCAGCAAACCGAAGTTCTACGGCAGAAAAGTGAGGGCGGTTAGAGGAAAGTATTTCTGGCTGAGGCGCAAGCTCGGAAGGGAGAAGAAGCAGAGGGCGATAAAGAAGATAGGAGACAAGGAGCGAAGGACGGTGAATGATGAGCTTCACAAGATAGCAAAGGACATTGTTGACGAGGCTGGGAGGGTCAACGCAATAATCGCCATAGGCGACCTAAACGGGGTCAGGAACAACAGCAAGGGCAAGGGGAGGAAGGTGAAGAACAGGAAGGTCAATTCCATGCCGTTCTACCGTCTGAAGGAATACATCAAGTATAAGGCGTTGGAGAGGGGCATCCTAGTCATAGAAGTTCCGGAGCACAACACATCGAAGCAGTGTTCACGCTGCGGCTCGCTGCGAACGGAAAGACCTTCCCAAGGAGTTTTCATCTGCGAGGACTGCGGCTATCAGGTTAATGCGGATGTGAACGGAGCCAAGAACATACTGAAACGAGCCATGGGCTATATGCTCATGGTAGGAGCTGTCGTGACCCAGCTCGAAGGGGAGCGGTTCGTTCTGAACCACACTCCCCAACCTCTCGCATCCGGCGGATGCCCTCAATGGAGGGAGGAGGTCACGAGAAAAGGTTATCCGAAAGCGCTACACGACCACAAAGTTTTAAAGAGGGACGGAGAATGTTAAGGTGTGCCGTTAAAGTCTTTCTTCATGAGGCTCATCCCGAGATTCGTGTTCAGAGTGCCGTTCTTAGAGAGGTTTGTATTTCTCACAAGTCGGCTACATGATGCGCTCCAAGCCCGTGTTTATGCCAGCTACGAGCGGCTTCTTGAGGAGGAAATAAAAGAGGGGAAGATTCCTGAACACGTCGCAATAATAATGGACGGCAATAGAAGATACGCCGAAAAGATAGGCGAAGCTCGTCACAAGGGACACTACTACGGCGCTGAGGTTACCAACAAAGTGATAGATTGGTGTTTTGATTTGGGGGTGAGGCAGCTTACCCTCTACACGTTCTCAATCGAGAACTTCAACAGGAGCGAGGAGGAGAAAAAGGAGCTTTTCCGCCTGATAAAGGAGAAGTTTGAGGATGTCTGCCAGAACGAACGCATACACGAGAAGAAGATAAAAGTTAGGGCTGTGGGAGAGCTAAAGTTGCTCCCTGAGGACCTGCAACAAGCGATAAAAAGGGCGGAGTCTTCCACCGCCGAATACACGAACTTCACGCTGAACATTGCAATCGCATACAGTGGACGCCGAGAAATCGTGGAGGCGGCACGCTACATCGCCGAAAAGGTGAAAAGGGGCGAGCTGAGCGTCGAGGACATCGACGAAAACGTAATTTCGAGGCACCTCTGCATCGGCTCAGATTGCTGCGGCGCCGCCGGAGACCGCGGCGGCAACGGCGGTGTTGACCTCATAATCAGAACGGGCGGTGAATTGCGGCTCAGCAACTTCATACCGTGGCAGGCGCTCGGCAATGAGTGCGCCGCCTACTTCTGCGCCCCTTACTGGCCGGAGTTCCGCAAAATAGATTTGCTACGGGCGATAAGGACGTTCCAGCAGCGCGAAGCTGAGCGGCGGAGCACCGTGCTCAGAGCCTTGAAACTCGCCAAGATTTATGGGGACGCACTGAGAGCTAAGAGCTTCGAGTGGGCGTAGCGCCGCATGAGCACGCCGAAGCCTGCCGCTAAAACACCATAGCGCTCCCGAACGCACCGCAACAGCGGCAGCTCGCCCGACAACAACATCCAAAAACTTTTTTATTGACGACAATCTTGACGTATGGAGCTTACCGACCCCTCGCTCATATTGTTCTTGGTGGGCATAATCATAGTGTTGGGCTTCGTGGTCAATTACCTTTTCCTACGGACTGGCATCGCCGACCCGCTCTTCCTCCTCATCTTCGGGCTTTTTCTTGGCTCTTACTTAAGGGTCATAGAGCCGGCGGTGCTCATGCCGCTCGCCCCGATATTTTCGCAAGTGGCGCTGCTCATAATTCTCGTGGATGGCGGCTTGGACACGAACTTATACGAAGCGTTAAAGGGTGGCGCTCATGCGATATTATTGGCGGTCGTCTGTTTCTTGCTTTCCATGTTTGCGGTGGCGCTCGCTGCTGTCCACTTTTTGGGCTGGGAGCTTTTATACGGGCTGCTCTTCGGCGCAATTGTCGGAAATCCGACGCCGCTTGTCGTGTTTTCAGTGGTGAAGCGGCTGGGATTGAAAGAGCGGACAGCCACCGTCCTGAGGTTAGAGGCGACGGTCGCTGAGATTTTGGCGATAGTAACGGCGTTAGCCCTTCTTGAGTCGCTCGCCACGCCGCAGCCTCTGCCGTCTGCGATAATAGCAGATGCGATCAGTAAGTTTTCGGTCGGCGGGATGATAGGGATTATCGCCGGCGTCCTCTGGTACTTTGTGCTTGACAAGGTGCGGGAACTTCCGTTCTCCTACATGCTCACGCTCGCTGCAGCGTTCATCGTGTTCAGCATCGTTGAGAGCCTCGGCGGGAGCGGCCCTGTTAGCGCATTGCTCTTCGGTCTGACACTCGGCAACGAAGAGAGCATTGCTTATATTCTGAGGCACGAGCGGGAAATATTGCGCTTTGACGAAACGATGCGCGCATTTCACTCCGAAATTTCATTTTTTATACGAGCGTTCTTCTTCGTCTATCTCGGCGCAATATGCTCAGTGTCGCAATCCGACATCATAATTTACGGCATCCTTATTTCCTTGACATTACTTGCCGCTCGTATTATCTCGGTCTTAGTATGCACCGTGCGGACCAACCTCTGGGCGGATGCGGCGGTGATGAGCTTCATGCTCCCCCGGGGCTTGGCGGCAGCGGTTCTTGCGACGCTTGTCCTCAGCTTCGCAGACCATTTTCCCAGAGGCATGCAGGACGCCCTTATCATCTCAGAACTCACGTTCGTCGTCATCTTCGTCACCATCCTGATATGCACTGTGGGCACTTGCTTCTTCTTAAGAAGAATAGCTATTAAGGACTGAGTTACCTTGTATGGACAATTTTAATCACGTCGTTGTTTTTCAGGGCGTAGTCGGCGCTGAGCCTGCGTTTTGTCCTTGCGTCTACCGCATACAAGAAACTTTGTCCGATTTCCGTATGGACTGCGAATGCAAGGTCTCTGGCTGTGCTGCCACGCTTCATGAGGAAGGCGTCCGGAAGCGTTCTACCTACGGAGTCGCAGAGCTTGTTCTCATCCTCAACGGGATAAACGACGATGTGGTCGAGGAGGTCGAAGACTGCCCTGTTTATGCATTCTTGGACGCCACTGCTCCCGAATTCCCGCAGCAGCCTCCGCATTCTTTCGAGCGCCGCCCTTTGTGCATTAGTAACATCTGCTATGATTTCAAAATCCGAGTCGCCAGCGAGGTATTTTATGATGTTGTTCTTTGCCGCCGTCCGCAGTGCGAGCTCCATCTCCGCACTGCACGGAATTACAATGCGATCGAGCGCCTTAAGCCTCTCTAAAAACTCTTTAGGTGCGATATCCATTTTATTTGCGGCTATTAGCATCTTCTTGCTCTCCTCGACGACGTGCGTCGCAAGCGTCTTTAGGGCGTCGTCGTCCCAATTTTTGACGTCGCCGTTGGCGGTCTTCATAGTCTTGGACAACGCCGCCTTCATCTGCGTCTCGGTAATGCCGACGCCCGCAAGCTGCTCGGTCAGCAGTCTCTCCGCTTTTGCCCCTTCAAGCTCGATCCGCCGCTGAACCTTCCGCCAGTTGCGCTGAATTATCCCGAAGACCCACATTCGTATTTCTTCTTCAAAAAAGGCGACATCCTCGACCGGGTCATGACTGCCGATGTTCACGATATTTCCGTCGGCATCCGTGCTCCCGGAGGCGTCGACGACGTGAATTATCGATTCCGCCCGCCGCAGGTTGTCAAGAAACTCGTTGCCCAAGCCCCGCCCCTTGTGGGCGTCCTTGACGAGCCCGGCGACGTCTATCAGCTCTACGGGGATGAACCGCTCACCCCGAACGCAATTCCCGCAGAACTCGCCGAGGAGCTCCTTACAGACGCATTTCGTGCGGACGTGCGTGATGCCAACGTTTGGCGAAACCGTCGTGAAGGGATACGGCGCAATTTCTACGTCAATCAGCGTGCTCGCTTTAAAAAACGTAGATTTCCCAGAGTTTGGCTTCCCAGCTATCGCCAAAGTTATCATCTTATTTTATTTCTCAACAGCCACCGTCTCTAACTGGCTCACTATGCTCCAGATGGTCGTCCGGGCGTGCAGCGGCATGTTCGGGTCGTTCGTCAGCTCCTCAAGCGTCGAGATCGCAGAGGTCGCTCGGACTGCCAGCGACTCCTTCCCACTTAGAAGTTCGTTTTTAACCTGTGTCGCCGCTCGTCGTATATTTCTCGGAACCGTCATATCCTCAATTATTTTGTCAAGAAGCTCGACACACTTTTTTATAACATCCGCCTCACTCATTTTCATCCCCTCACTATATCTTTATTGTTCCGATTTAAATACGACGGAAATA
>QMVQ01000154.1 GCA_003661185.1 Candidatus Alkanophagales archaeon
CCTTTAAAGGAGGGAAGGGGGTAGGAAAAGTATTTAAGTAAAAAGATTATAGGAACATACTGAAACGAGCCGTGGGCTATATGCTCATGGCAGGGGCAGCGTGCTCAGCCCGACGGGGAGCGGTTTGTTCTCCGGTAAACCACACTCCCCAACCTCGTCCGGCGGATGCCCTCCAATGGAGGGAGGAGGTCACACGGAATTGAAACCTAAAATGGAAAACAGCTCAGAACTCACCCCTCTCGCAAGCTCCTCTACACACTCCGGAAGCTCTGCTTCCTCTGTTGAGAGCTCCCGCTCAGCTCTCGCCCACTTCCGCCCATCGGCGGAAAGTAGCTCCGCAAACACTTCCATTTTCGCCTCCGCACGCTTAGCCCTCGCAAAGATACCTATCGGCACCCTGCAGCCACCGCCCAGCTCCCTCAGGATTTTACGCTCGACCTCAGCCACCGCCCTCGTAACAGCGTCGTCAAACAACTCCTTCAAAATTTCCGACTCTTCGCTACTCTTCCTTGCGACAACGGCGATTATCCCTTGATTTGCGGCGGGTATAAAATCTTTAAGGGGAAGTCTTTCGAAAAACAAGCCGTTCTTCAGCTCGCCCTCGCAGCGTGCGGTGTCTTCGACGAGGTTCAGACGACGCAGCCCCACCTCCGCCACGACGACGCCGTCATAAAGCCCGTCCTTGAGCTTGCGGAGTCTCGTGTTCAAGTTGCCCCGCAGCTCCTTGACGACGATGTCGTTGCGAAAGCGCAGTATTTGGGCTCGGCGGCGGACGCTCGACGTGCCGACGACGCTCTTCGCCTCCAACTCTCTAAGCCGTAGCCCCCGGCTCACGAAAGCCTCGTAAGGTTCCTCTCTCGGCAAAACTGCCGAAATCTCAAGACCGCCACGCATGCCCGACGGTATGTCTTTGAGGCTGTGCACTGCCGCATCTATCCTGCCTTTCAGCAGATATTCGTCAAGCTCCTTGACGAAGACGCCAAATTCCTTGAGCCTCCGCAGGGGCGCTTTAAGCATGTCGCCACTCGTTCTCACGACTTTGAGCTCAACGTCGAAACCCTCTCGCTCAAGAGTTTTTTTCACGACGTTCGCCTGCGCCATTGCGAGCGGGCTGCCCCTTGTCCCTATGCGGAACTTCCTCATCCGCAACTTTTTTTATCTTTAAGGGTAAAAATAACAACATGCGCAAGAGATACATTTGCGGCGAGGAGATAGATTTTTCGCTGCTTGACGGCGTCGGTGAAGAAGAGCAAGACGAATGCACGGAAAAGCAAGATACGTCCCGGCAGCAGTTTTTGCTCTTTTGTTAGCGTGGTGGCATGACGAGGAAATACGTGCTGCGATGTCCGGAGTGCGGCTCGGCATTTGACGACGAATTTACAAATTCCTGCCCCCATGGCTGTGCTGCGCTTCTGAAGACTGAATATTCTTGTAGGCTGACGTTAAGAGCCGGAACCGGGATTTTGCGGTTTGGAGACTGGCTGCCTGCTGAAAATACTTCGGATATCCAGTTAGAAGGCGTCCCGATTACGTATAAGAGCGACGGGTTGGCAGAAGAATTGCGGCTGCGCAACCTCTATATAAGCTTCAGCGGCTACTTCCCAGAACGCAACGCCTACGTGAAGACATGCACGTTTAAGGAGTTCGAGGCACTTCCTACCTTTTTGAGGGTGGCGGAGCGGGCGCCCGGGCGAATTCTCGTAGTTTCATCGGTGGGGAACACTGCACGAGCGTTTGCACAAGTCTCCGCCGAAACGGGGATGCCTGTGGTGCTTGTAGTGCCGAAGAGAAACGTAGACAGAGTGTGGACTGTAGGAACACGTGCGGAGAACGCTTTTCTCGTAGCAGTGGATGGCGATTACCGCGATGCGATAACGATGGGTGGGGAAATTGCAGCTCTCGACGGCTTCATTGCGGAAGGTGGCGCACGCAACGTCGCAAGGCGGGACGGCTTGGGTGTCGTTCTTCTTGACGCAGCCTTCCATATGAGCAGTATTCCTGCGCATTACTTTCAGGCTGTCGGCAGCGGCACCGGCGCCCTCGGCGTCTGGGAGGCTGCCCTACGGCTCAATGCTTTTGGGATTTTTAAAGGCGTCCCGAAGCTTCACCTCTCGCAGAACTTGCCGTTTGCACCGATGTTTAGAGCTTGGAAAGCGGGGCGTAGCGAGCTAATTGATGACGACGTGCGGGACGGCGAAAGTATCAAAAAAATGCATGCGGACGTGCTTTCGAACAGAAAGCCGCCGTATTCGGTGCGTGGAGGCGTTTACGACGCACTGACCGCGACGGGCGGCGAGATGTATGGCGTGAATAACGATGAGTGCATAGAAGCGGAACGCATTTTCGAAAGCGAGGAGGGTATTGATTTGGACCCTGCGGCTGCAGTCTGCGTGGCATCCCTAATGCAAGCCGTCGAGGCGGGCGTGGTGGATAAAGGCGAAAAAATCTTGCTGAACGTGACGGGTGGCGGCTACAAAAAGCTCAAAAAGGATTTAAAGGTTTACGAGGTGCGTGTTCGTGCGGAGACCGAAGGAATGTTCCCTGAACTAAAGTGCATGCTGGAGGAGTTCAGAGACGCAATACTGCCCTCACGCCCGTCCACGTCCGCTTCATCTCAACAGCAGCGGCGGAGCGTGGCGAGAACTCCACGACAGGCGTTCCTGCCGCCACCGCCCTCATGACTGCGGCGTCGTATGGAATTCTCCCGACCACTTCCACGCCCTTGGTAGCGCAGTAACTTTCTATTTCCTCAGATATCTCATCGTTCAGGTCATATTTGTTTATGCAGACGAGCGGGGTTATGCCGAAGTGCCTGACGAGTTGCAAAATCCTTTTAAGGTCATGCAAACCGCTCAATGTGGGCTCGGTCACGATGAGGGCGACGCTCACGCCGCTGAGCGTGGAGATGACAGGACAGCCGACCCCCGGCGCGCCATCTATTAGAACTAACGGACATGCCTCCTGCTCCGCAACGCTCAACGCATTCTGCCGCACGAGTGTTACGAGCTTCCCAGAGTTCTCCTCTGCTGCATTCAAGACTGCGTGCGACATGAAGCCGTATTTAGTCTTGGAAAGGAATACGTAGCCCGATACCTTCTCCCTCAGCGTTATCGCTTCCGTCGGGCATACGAGGGCGCAAACGCCGCAGCCCTCGCATAAAATCTCGTTCACATTGCCTTCTTTTATCGCATCGCACCTGCAGAACTCCTCACATTTCTCGCATGCGGTGCACTTTTGCTTGTCCACCACTGCGACCTTAGAACCCCGAAACTCCTCTTTCCTCAAAATCTCAGGTTTCAGAATAAGATGCAGGTCGGGAGCATCGACGTCGCAGTCCGCAAGCACCTTGCGCTTGGCTAACGCCGCGAACGCTGCCAGTATCGAGGTTTTGCCAGTGCCGCCCTTCCCACTAACCACAGCAAGCTGCTGTATTTCCATCCAAATTTATTTGTTATCAATTTTAATAAGAAGCCATGAGGGTCGTAGTAACGGGCGGCGCAGGCTTCATCGGCTCGCACGTCGTGGACCGTCTTGTGGCAAGCGATGCCGCCATCGTGGTTTTGGACGATTTGAGCTCAGGAAGCTTGAAGTTCATAGAGGCACATCTTACAAAGGAAAATTTCGAGTTTCACAAGGTAAATTTGGCATCTGACGACGTTACGTCCTTTTTCGAGGACGTGGACGAGGTCTGGCATTTGGCGGCGAACCCTGACGTGCGTGTCGGCGCCGAGCGCCCGGACGTGCATTTTGAGCGAAATATCGTTGCGACTTACAACGTGCTGGAAGCGATGCGTCGAAACGGCATCCGCCGCATCATCTTCACGAGCACCTCCACGGTCTACGGCGACGCCACGCGACTCCCAACGCCTGAGAACTACGGACCACTCGTGCCGATTTCGCTTTATGGCGCCTCGAAGCTCGCCTGTGAAGCATTGATTTCCGCATACGCCCACACCTTCGACATGCGGGCATGGCTCTACCGCTTTGCAAACGTCGTCGGGCGTCGGAGCACGCACGGCGTCATTTTCGACTTCATAAAAAAGCTACAAGCAAACCCGAAGGAACTGGAGATTTTGGGCGATGGCAACCAGACGAAATCCTATATCTACATAGACGACTGCGTCGAAGCCATGTTCTTCGGGCTCAAAGCCTCTCGTGAAGTCGTGAACATCCTGAACATTGGCACTGAAGACCAAGTGATGGTGCGGCGAATCGCCGAAATCGTGTGCGAAGAGTTGGGGCTCGTCGGCGAGAAAATGCCAAAGTTCAGGTTCACGGGCGGGCGGCGAGGCTGGCGAGGCGACATCCCCTTTATGCTCTTGGACATTTCAAGGTTGAAAAGCTTGGGCTGGCGCCCGAAATACGATTCGGAGACGGCGGTGCGGCTGGCGACGAGAGACCTCCTTAAGGAAGTGACCTCCTCCCCCCATTAAAATGGGGGGCATCCGCCGGATGCTTGAGGTTAGGGAGTGTGGCTC
>QMVQ01000155.1 GCA_003661185.1 Candidatus Alkanophagales archaeon
GATGTGGTTATGAGGCGAACGTGGACAGGACTGCAAGCAGAAACATAGCAACTCTGGCTCTGGAGCGGGGCTTCGTGGCTATTTCTGCCACTCTCAGCACCCAGCCCCAGTGTTCCAGAGTTGAGGGCGCCGTCAGCCGCCCCGTCAGGCTCGATGAGGGTTGTTGGCAACATCTCCCCTCCGAGCGCAAGCTCCTCGATCTATCGCGGAGAAGCTGACGCAGCGTCGTAACGCTTTCAGCAAACTTTATTTATCCAATGATAAAACGGTGTAGCCGATGCGTTTGAGTATTTTTCACGATGCGAGGAGTCGAGGCGTGCTTTCTGCGGTGAGCGCTGCACTCGAAAAGACTTACGGGCTCGAAACACGGGAAACTTTGGAGAAGGCGCCGCTGGACAAAGCACTTAACACAAGAAGAGGGCAGTTTAATGCCTCCATCCTTTTGAGCACGTTGGCGAAGGAGGCACACCGCCCCTTTCTCTGGATACTCTCTTCGGACATTTACGTAAAGGGCATGAACTTCGTGTTCGGAGTCGCTCTGTTCGGCGTCGGTGCCGTGCTTTCCACATACCGCCTTGATTCCTTAGACCTCGTGCGCAAAGAGGCTATCCATGAAATGGGGCATGTTTTAGGACTGAGTCACTGCGAGAATGAGTGCGTCATGCAATTCTCAAACTCCGTGGCAGAAGCCAAAATGAAACCGAGCAAGCTTTGCAGCAAATGTAAAAATAAACTTGAGAAGATGTTGTCGTCGCTGAGCTTTGATTAGCCGGCGGCGGAAGGAATTAGGGAAAAAACAAGTCATTTTCCTTTAAACTCTGGCTTCCTGCCCTCAATAAAAGCATTGACAGCTTCCTTGTGGTCTTCGGTGTGGACGAGCTGATACTGCATCCGCGTGACGAATGCGAGAGCGGTGTCCACGTCCGTCCAAAGCGCAGTGTGCATCGCCCTTTTTATGACGCCTATCGCCTTCGTCGCACCTTCGGCGAGACGTCTCGCAAGGTTCATAGCTTCTTCCATGAGCCTGTCTGCGGGCACTACACGCTCGACGAGCCCGATGCGTTCCGCCTCCCGTGCGTCGATGAGGTCACCGGTGAAAGACATTAATTTCGCCCGCCCGAGCCCGATGAGCCGCGGCATCAGCCAGACGCCAACTTCAGGCGTCAGTCCCATCCGCACGAAAAACTGCCCGAGCCTCGCTTCCTCCGATGCTATTCTGATGTCGCATGACATCATTAGGTCCAGACCGGCGCCGACGGCGTAGCCGTTCACTGCCGCAATCACTGGCTTGTCCATTTTCACTATCTTCTTGTAAGCGTCCATCATACGCTCAAAGTATTCCGTGAACTCGAATGGACTCAGTTCTGAAAGCGGTGCTATGTCCTCGCGCACGTCTCCGCCGGCGCAAAACGCCCGCCCCTCGCCAGTAATGACTATCGCTCTAACTTCCTCATCCTTCGAAATCTCGTCTAAAACCTCGACGAGCTCGTCCCCCATCTTCGGGTTCAAGGCGTTCAGCTTATCGGGACGGTTCAGCGTTATGACCGCAACGCCTCCCTCCTTTTTAACTTTCAAAGTCTCGTATCCCATGCGCAACTCTTATGAGGCGATTAATAATTAAGTTTCGTCATTCTCTCCGCAAGCGTGCCACTAATCAAAAAAGCAGTTTAAGCCCTCCGCGTCAACTTTGTATTATGCAGAAAGTGGGCGTTTTGGTAGTGTCTTACGGGGCAAGAGCCGCCGCTGTCATCGACGCTCTCAAGAGGAGCGAGGAGTATGACGTTCGTGTCTACGTAGTGGACAAGCAGAGGAATCCGTTCAATGCGGAGCTTGCGGAGGCGCACGCCGTCATCCCGGACCTCGATGTGGACGCTATTCTCAAGTTCGCAGAACGCCACAAGGACGTTTTAGATTTTGGGATAGTTTGCCCTGAAGGTCCGATAATCGAGGGTGTCCGTGACGTAATCGAAGAATGCCTTAAAATTCCGATGATTTGTCCGACGAAAGAATTTGCGCTCGAAGGCAGCAAAGCAAGACAACGCCTCCTCCTTGCAGAGGTGGCGTCTGAAGCGAACCCAGAATTCAAAATCTTCCGCCGCTTTGAATTTAAAAGCGTTACCGAGGTAAAAGAGGCGTTGTGGAGGTTCCTTGACGAAATCGGGGACGACGTAGCAGTGAAACCCGATAGACCTGCGGCGGGAAAAGGCGTGGGCGTCTTCGGCGAGCACTTCCACAACCGGGAACAACTCTTTGAGCACTTCCTCTCAATCTTCGAGACGAGCGACGTAGTCGTCGAGAAGAGGCTTGAGGGCGAGGAATCGAGCTTTCAGGCGTTCTGCGACGGTCGTAGGTTGGAGCCGCTGCCGGAAACTCGAGATTATAAAAGGGCGTTCGACGGCGACTTCGGACAGAACACTGGCGGCATGGGTTCATACAAGGACGTCAGCGACCTCCTGCCTTTCATGGAACCATCGGACCGAGAGCGTGAGCTTGCGCTCGTCGAAAAGATCTTCAAGGCGCTGAAGGGCGACGGGCGTAACGAGGGCTTAATAGGCATACCGTTCTACGTGGCGTTCATGCATACTGCTGAGGGCCCGAAAATTCTGGAAATAAATAGCAGACCCGGCGACCCCGAAATCCAAAACATCCTTCCGATAATGCGCTCTGACTTCGTGGAGCTGTGCTTCCGCATGCTTGAAGGGAGTCTCCAAAGGATAGAGTGCGAGCGGCGGGCGACCGTCGTGACGTATGCGGTACCACTGACATACGGCGGTTACCGCACGAAATATACCGGCGATTCGAAGGTAGACCTCAGCGGCGCTTACAAGCTTAAGGAGAAATACGGGGACGACGTCCGCATTTACCCGGGGGCGATGGAGCTTCGGGACGACGGCTGCACGTATGCGCTGCGTTCTCGGGCGGTGTGCATCGTGGGCGTCGGCGAAGACCTACAGGCGGCGAGGGAAATCTCACTCGACGGCATCAGAAACATAGATGGGCCTCTATGGAACCGGTGGGATATTGGGGCGGAATGGCATATCAGAAATAGCGTTAAGAGGATGCGAAAGCTCAGGGCTCATGGAGAAGGCATCATAAGACCTATACGGTAACGAACGCTGCTGTCTTGTTGTGCGCAGATAATAGCTCGCTCAATCCAGTGGCTGCCTAATCCGCAAACCTGTGTAGCCCGTATTTTCTCGCAATTTCCAGTGCCGCCTTATATTCACTTATTTTTATGGAGCGACTCAATTCCTCGTATTCATACGCTTTGAACATCGGGCGGTATTGCGCCATAATGTTCACGTATGTGTCCCTTGAGATTTCCTCGGCGATGAACCGCATGACCTCCTCGGTGCCCGCAAGCCCATTCGGCAATACTAAATGCCTTATTATGAGTCCCCGGTAAGCGATGCCACGCCCATCCACCTTCAAATCGCCGACTTGCCTGTGCATTTCCTTCACCGCCCGCTTACAAACCTCCCAGTAGTCCTCGGCGTTGGAATACTTCTTTGCGTTCTCAGCACTGCTGTATTTCATATCTGGCATATAAATGTCGATTATGCCGTCAAGGAGCCTCAGAGTCTTCACCGACTCATAACCGCCACAGTTGTAAACCAGTGGGACCCTAAGCCCCCGTTCCGCTGCTATTTTAACCGCCCTTAGGATTTGCGGCACGAAGTGCGTCGGCGTCACAAAATTAATGTTATGGCAGCCCTGCCTTTGTAGCGAAAGCATGCCCTTCGCCAGCTCTTCCTCGCTCATCACACGCCCGTAGCCCAGATGGCTGATTTCGTAGTTCTGGCAGAAGACGCAACCGAGGTTGCAGTTCGTCAGGAAGACCGTGCCGGAGCCGAAGATGCCAACGAGCACGCTTTCCTCACCGAAGTGTGGGTGCATACTCGAAGCCACAAGCTCCTCCGCCGAACGGCAGTAGCCACGTTCACCCTCGAGACGGTTCACGCCGCACTCCCGAGGGCAGAGCTCACAATGCCTCAGAACCGCAAACAGTGTTTCTATTACATCGTCGAGCTTCCCGCTCTCCAGCGCATCAAGGTATAACGGACGCCTCTCCATCTCTGGAATTGGGGTGGAAGGTAAAAATTAGTGTGACGGCTTGATGTTGGCAGAGTGCTACGGGAATATTTTTATCGAAGCGAAGGTCGTCGCCACGAGTATGAGCACCGCCGCAATGCCCACGGGCAGGATGTGTGTAAAGAAGAACGAGCGCATCTCCGGCTTCGGCACGACTTTGAACTCGCCGCCCTGCTGCGTCACTTCGACTTTGTCATACATGAACGGCATGAGCACAGTGAATATCATCAAGCCCCAGAAGCACAGTAACCCGATGAACGCCACCCAGCCCGCCATTCGCCAGCGGAGCCACCTCCGCTCCTCCTCCGCCCTTTTGGGCCACGCCTTCGCCACAATGTCCCCCTTCTGCTCCTCCATTCTCACCCCTCCTGCC
>QMVQ01000156.1 GCA_003661185.1 Candidatus Alkanophagales archaeon
TAAATAAAAAAAGGAGAAATTAACGAGCAATTTCTCTGGAGATGATGAGTTTTTGGATCTGAGTGGTGCCTTGGGCGAAGGTGAAGCACTTTGCGTCTCGGAAACAACGTTCTACGCGTCCTTTCATCACGCCGTAGCCGCCGAGCACGGTCATTGCGTTTACTGCCGCTTTCACGGCGAGTTCCGTGCCATACCACTTCGCCATTGAGGTTTCCTTCGTGTGTTTCTCGCCACGGTCGCTGAGCCATGCCGCCTTATAGCAGAGGAGGCGAGCAGCCTCGATTTCTGTCGCAATTTCCGCAAGCATGAAGCCGATGGCTTCGTGCTCCCAGAGTTTCTTCCTAAAGGTCTCCCGCTTCTTCGCATATTCGAGCGCGGCATCGAAAGCGGCTTTCGCAATCCCGACGTTCCCCGCGGCGAGCGTCAGTCTCGTCTCGTCAAGCGTCTGCATCAGAATCCTGAAGCCCTTGTTTTCCTCACCGAGCATGTTTTCGGCGGGCACTCGCACGTTGTCAAAATGGATGACGTAGGCTTTGTGTCCTCTCGTGCCAATGTAAGGCTCTCGCTCGCCGATTCTGATGCCGTCGGCGTCCTTAGGCACGACGAAAAGGCTTACACCTCTCGCTCTGAGCGAGGGGTCGGGGTGCGTCCTTGCTGACGTCACGAAGAAGCTGGCGATGTGCACCTGGCTTATTTGCCGCTTCACGCCTTTCAGTACGTATTCGTCGCCGTCCCTTTCCGCTTTTAGCGTTATGGCGCCGGCGTCGGAGCCGCAGCCCGGCTCCGTCATCGCAAGCGCCGGGAATGCGTCGCCTCTTGCAATCTTTGGTAGCAATTCCTCCTTCAGCGACTCTTTGCCGCCGATAACTATGGGGAGCGTGCCGAGCCCTGCGACCTCGACGAATGGGATGCAGGAGCCGCAGGCATAGCCTATTTCCTCGGTGATAAGGCAAATACTCACCTTATCAAGCTCAAACCCACCGTATTTCTTCGGAATCCAGACCGCAGGTAGCCGCAACTCCTTCAGCATCTTGTCCAAAAGCTCCTGCGGCACGTCCTCCTTCTCGTCTATCTCCTCAGCTCTCGGAAGGAGCTCCTTCTGCGCAAATTCCCGAACCCGCTTCCTCCATTCTTCCTGCTCGGGGGTCAAGTCGAAAGAAATCGGCATGATTTTTAGTTGTCTTTATTGCATAAAAAAGCTCATTGTGGGGGCGGCGATTTGATAATTCAGAAGTTCTGGTGACGTGCTCTCTGCCGGGCTGCTGAGATTTCAAGGCATCTTCTTCTGTTCGGACCCAGCCCGCCTCGCATTAAGTAGTCTTTGCATGTGTTCTTTTAAGCCTTTGAAGGGAAGTCGCTCCACATACCAGTCACACGGCAGCCGAAACTCCTTAAGCTCCGACTCCGCAAGCTCGACCTCGACACTTGTGCCTTCGGCGGTGGGCTTGACGAAGATGTCAAAGCTTTCGAAACGCTTTGACGAAACGAAAAGCATGAAATAATGGCGGTAGTTGTGCAGCTCCCACTCTAAAACTTTGATATTGTAACGGCGGAACTCCGCAGGGTGCACAAGCCGCAGCTCCTTCGGGCTTACTATGGGCTCATATCTTATCCTCGTGCGGAGGACGCCGCCAGTATCTCTCGCTGCTACGATATATTCTCTCTCCTCGCCGTCATACAGCACTCTCGCACGGTAAAAAGGTCCACCGTCGGACGAGCCTCTAAAATTTGAAACTACCTCGAAAGGAATGGTATCCCTCGAAATGAGCCCGGAGTCCGTCAGCGCCCCGTGAAGCTCGTCCGCAGTCTCCCCGAAGAACAGTGACGCTGAAATGCGGACGGTGAGCTGCGGCTTCCTCGACGTGCCGTAATTGTGAATCTCCTTAATGCGGGCTTCAAAATGCTTCGACTCTAACATCATAGCTAAACCTCGGAACACATTTTCTTAATCTTCATTTTCCCCACTCTCTTCGAGTTTTGTAAGATTCTGACGTAATTTAGGTTTTAATTTTCGTATTTCAATCTTTATACCATACTAATTTATTTTCCCGTTGCTTGCAAGACCCCCTTAGGGAATACGCAACGCAAGCGGAGGGGGCGGGTCAGATTTAAATGCTCTGAGGAAGAATACAACGACCTTGTGACAGCCGTAAGGCTGGACGTAGCTGACGGTCAAAGCACGTCGCAACTCGTCAGCTAAAATCAATAGGTATACGTCCTACTAAACTTAAACGGCGAGAATGGCGTTCCGCCGCCCTCATAGAACTTGGTGAACCACTCGTAGAAGTGCAACCTGATGGTGTGGATGCCCGCCATGATGGCTTCAAGGATAACGACGAGGGCGGTGCCGCCGAGGAAGACGAGGGCGGCTATTGCTGCGCTTATCTTCATGCACATGAACGTCAGCAGTATGAACACCTCGATGAGCGCAGCGTGGCACAACGCCAGCGCCAGAATCCTACCGTATGAAACGGTATTTGCGAGGAAGCGGAAGAAGTTTTCGAGCAAAGCGTCAATAATCCCATCTATCAGGATGATAAGCAGGTCCATGGTTGAGCGCTTCTGCTTTTCGCCGCCGTTCTCCGCAATCGCAAGCTCGCCGCCGTCAGTTGCCATTTCTCCGTGCCCGTGCGCTTCGCCATGTTCTGCATGCTTCAACTCCTCCACGATTCTGAGAATCATGAGTGTAAGTATCGGAGCGATTATGAACGCCGTGAAGTTTCTCAGCAGCACGGGGATGTTGCCGTCGCTGAGTTCCGTGAACGGCGGGAAGCCGAAGAGCAACAGCAGGAAGTAAAGGGCGCCGAAAAGACACCAGATCTTCACAAAACCAGCAACGCCTTTCAACTTATCACCTTTCAAAAAGTTGTTCACGCCGTTGAGCGTCAAGCCCAGCCCCATGTGCAGTGCGCCGATGAGCATCGAGACCACAAACATGAACTCCACGTTCGGAATCGGCTCGAACCACAGCGGCTTGAAAATCAAGGAGTGCGGCGGGTGCATATGCAGCGCCTCCTCAATCATGTGTGCAGCGTATTCGCTGAAGCCGAAGAACTCGCCAAACAGCGCCCCGGCGACCATCGAGAAAAAACCGCAGAGCGCAATCACTAACCCCATCTGCCGCATCTCCTTGCCCAAGCCTCTGAAAGCAAGCATTAAAGCAAGACCGAGCAAGAAAACGAGCAACCCATGCCCGATGTCCGGGAACATGAGGCCAAACAAGATTGGGAAAATGATGGCGGTAATGATTGTGGGGTCGATGTCGCCGTAAGACGGTGGGCTATACATGTTTATTATGGACTCAAAGGGCTTCAAGAAACTGGGGTTCCGGAGGAGCGTTGGGACTCTTGTGTCATGTCGGCTCGGCTTCCGCACCTCAAAGGCGCAAACGTCGTCCGTGACGGAGCGCACGCCCTCAATGACGGCATCCACGTCGTCCACAGGCACCCAACCCTCTATGACCTTCGCCCGCTCGGTTTCGCCGAACAGGAGTCGCATCCGGGCGCTCGTATCCTCTATTTGCACGAGCTCCCGCATCACAAACAGGTCATACAGCTTCTCTTTTCTTACCTCCTCAATCTTACGCTTCGCCTCCTTTATCTGCGCCTCAAGCTTGTTCTGCCTCTCTCTCACCTCTTTTATCGCATCCTCTATGTTCGCAGACAGGAACGGCGGCGGTGTGAAGATTTCGAAGTCTACCATCCTTAACGCTCTTGCCACTTCGTCCCTGTGGGCTTTCAGCGTGACCACGATTGCTGCCACGACGCCCGCGTCAAGCGGCTTCGAAACAACAATACTTTCTTCACCGGCAGCACCCGCAACGAGTCGCTCCAGCTCCGCAGCGTTTTCAGCAGAAACCCTTCCCACAAACACGTAAACGAATTCTTGCTCGCCCACGAAACTTAAATCCACACCCAAATCCCGCAGCACGTTTAGAATCTCAAGTGTGTTTTCAAGCTCCGAAAGCTCAGAATGAGCACGCTCTGCACGCTCTCTCGCTCCGATAACGGCTTCCTCCACCCGCCTTAGCTCATTTTCTATATCCCTAATGTCAACCCTTTCCACTTTTACCCGCCGCACCGCCTCCTCGTGCCGCTTGAACAACAAGTCCTTTATACTCCGTTTCTCCTCCTTTGCGGGGCGGAGCACTTCTATCACATTATCAATACGCATCAAAAGCCCAGAATACTTCGCTAAAGTAGGATCCGCCTTAGGCGGCTCTACCAAATCACCAAACTCGTCCAAAAACTCTTTTATGTCGGTGACATGCACGCAGCCAAGCTCGTCCATCTTCTTTATAATCGCATCCACGTGCTCGTCCAGCACGATTATGCGAAGCTCCCGCATCTCAACAGGACGTAGCATACCAACCTCCATCTTCCATGGAAGAGCTATAAAAGTTTTTTGAATTTGCTTAAAGGGAAGAGGTA
>QMVQ01000157.1 GCA_003661185.1 Candidatus Alkanophagales archaeon
ATGTGCCTTTTCATGATTTCCGCAGCGTTTGTGGGGCTCTCTCCACGAGGGGTCTCCCGCCGGTCGGCAGCGTCTTAGTCAGAAGCTTCGCGACGAGTCCGAAGCCGCTGACGAACGGGTCGGGGTAGACGTGTGGGAAGAAACCACAGTCGAAAGTGAGGCAGCAATCGCCGAGCGCCCGTTCCTCAAGCCACTGCGGCGCAGAAGCTACGACTGGCAGCTATGGGAGGTCGACGCCGAGCTTTTCTGCTAGAACCTCTGCGACGGTTACAATTATCACAATACACGTGCAGATGTCAAAGTCCCAGACCAACGGGGGCTTGAGAGCCTCGCAGACCTCCCTGAGACCCTCTCCCGCGAATTCTAATCCCTGTTCATTCATGAACCAAACCCCTGAAGGGCGAAAGCGGTGTATCCAGCAGTCCAGACGAGGACGTCACGCCTCAAAAGCTACTCAGTCAAATAGTCAACGGTAGCCCTCTTCATGCCTTCTTTCCGCTCCCTTCTTTTCCTCTCTTTGAAAGCTCCGATGGCAAGCTCTACAACTCTCTTGGCGACTTCTCCCGCACGCTTAGGCGACCGGCTGATGTGCTCGGCGCCCTCGATGTAGGTGACGTCGTCAAGGGCTATCTGTTTCATTTTTTCGGCGTGTTGCAATGCCCTCTGGCGCCCGGTGGTCATGATGTTGACTGCGTTTGGATTGATGGCGCCGACGCCACTTTCGAGCGTCGCAAGACTCGGCGTTCCGAGCAGAACGTCGTTCATCCAGACGCTCATGCGAAGGGCGACGGACCCCATGGTCAGACCGAGCCTCAAAGCATGAAGGAGCATTTTACGAGGGCGTCCACAATTTCAACCATCGCTCCACCGGGGACTATTCCAAGCTTCTCGTAGACTGCGAGCCGTTTCTTCGGAGCGAGCCTCAGCCCAATCTCGCTCGGCTCCCATCTTTTTCTATAAACATCGGCAAGGACGAACCCCACGAGCTTGTTCGCATCCGTTTCGACTCCTACGGCATCACAAACGTCCTTCAGAGCTTTTACATTCTTCACACCTGCGTGTGCGAGCGTTCTCGCCGCGTTCTCGCAGATGTGGACGTAGCAGGCGAGTCCGCTGCCACTCTCCTCAGAAAGTTCTTGCGACGACTTGGTCAGCGTTTAGCCCGCAGACGCCCAGAGGCGCTTTTTCAGAGAGTCTGCAGGGGTCCCCAGAGTATAGGACGCAGCAAACGCCTTTACGACCAAAGTCGCAAAGTGGCTGTTGTTTCTCAAACCTTGTGCATGACGTCTCTGGTCATCTCGCTCTCGCCTCTTCGATGAGCCTCTTCACGCCCCCACTCGCCGCAACACTCACATCATCACCTATTTGTTTTAATACTAAGACTGTAATTATTTCAACATAATATAAAGATTTTGTTGCAGCGTTCAACACGCGGGCGGAAGTAAGTCGGCGTCCGAGACTCAAGCGCCAACGTTCTTAACGCTTTGAGCAGTATGAAAGAGCATGCTTAGTGTGGACTGCGAGGAGTTAAAGAGCAAAGTGAGGGGGGCGTCGTCCGCTGAATTTTCGAGGCTGGTGGATGAAGTTTCCGAAGTTTTGAAGGCTGAGGGAGAGCGGCGGGGCGGGAGCGGGCTTGTGGAGCTTGCGGCTTCAGGGAAGCTTGCGGTCGTCGGCGACATTCACGGCGACCTCAGAAGCCTACTTTTCATCTTAAACGGTGTGAGGGGGGCTGACAAAATATTGTTTCTGGGTGACTACGGCGACAGGGGCGACGAGAGCGTGGAGGTCTATCTCGTGATTTTGGAGTTGAAAAGACGTTTCGGCGACGCCGTTATTTTGCTAAGGGGCAACCACGAGGGTCCGCCCGACCTGCAAGCGGTGCCGCACGACCTTCCCCTCTTTTTCAGACGGAAGTATGGCGGCGAGGGCGTGCGCCTTTACGAGAAAGTGAGAGCGTTTTGGGAGTTGTTGCCCTTCTCTGCGATGGTGAAGCGTCGCTACTTGTTCGTGCATGGCGGCGTGCCGACGCACGTCGCCTCGAAAGAGGACATTGCCTTCGCGCATGAAATGCACCCACAACGCCCGAACTTCGAAGAAATTCTCTGGAGCGACCCTGCAGAGGGACAAGGGAGCATGCCGTCGTTCCGGGGTGCCGGACAACTTTTTGGTGAGGACGTTACCGAGCGTGCGCTGAGCGTGCTCGGCGTGCGAACACTGATAAGGAGTCACGAGCCTTGCGACGGCGGCGTCGAAGTGCGACAGCATGGAAAGGTCTTAACGGTATTTTCGAGGAAGGGCATGCCCTACATGAACAGGTATGCGGCATATTTATTATTGGATGCAACAGAGCCTGCAAAGGACGCTTACGAGCTTGTAAGAGCGTCTGTGAGGTTTTAAACCTTAGCCAGCATGCTGCCCTTTATTTAGGGGGTTGAGTATATGATGTTTTGGCTGTGAGTGCGGCTTTTGTGCGTGTTGAGGGTCCTGCGTTCGTTGAGGGCGGTTTGTCGTGCTTGCGGCTTAAAACGGGGGCAGGTGATTGTGAGAGGGAGGCATGTTTGGCGTTTGCGACTGACGTAAACGGGAAGCAGCGTCGGCGTGAAGCAGCCTCTACTCCAACCTCTATGCTATGTTTCTGACGGGCACTACGGCATCGCCGTGACGATGGTCTATGCGAGCGCCCTCGTGGGTCGAGAGGGCGAGGGATATATATTGAACTACGAGTCGGACAGGGCGGCGCACACACTCGATTTCATAATTGTTCACTGGTTCTGCGGCGACGGCAAATCACCGATACGGCTGGCACGCTATCATTTCAACTTCACACCGCTCTACGGCGCCGCTGGATACACCGGCGGGAGTGCGTGGCCGTGTCGCTGTGTCGTCTTGGCGTCACGGAGGGCACCGATTACTTCGTCGTCCTCCACGACGGCGTGCTGGTGAGGGATATTACCCGTTCGAAGTCGTGTGTTCTTAATGGTGCCTCTACTCCAGGCACGGCCAGGAGTCCATTTTATTTTTGTATCGGCTTAACGGGGTAGAGGAAAGTTCGAATGAAACTCCAAAGGAGCCGCCGACTACCTGAGCATCTCAAGAATCATTTTGTGGTTTTTAGGGTCTAAGGCGGCGATGATTGGGACGTCGAAGACGTTTTTGACCTCGCCTTCGAGGCGTTTACCGTTGGGCGAGGTTACGATGCCGCCCGCTTCTTCGAGGATGCGGATGGAAGCGGCAACGTCGTAACCATTGAGCATGCCCCTTATGTCGATGATAGCATCGATGGCGCCCTCAGCTACGAAGCAGAGTTCAATTGCGATGCTCCCGAGCGCCCGAATCACGACGCCCTGCCGCATGAGTTGCAGGAGCTTTGGCGGCACACTCTTTCCATAAACATAAATTGAGAACAGAGGCTTTTCCTTTCCCACGGTCTTTCTTGGCATTTTCTTGCCGTCAACGTAGGCGCCGCCGCCACGCTCCGCAAAATACGTGCGTCCGAAAATCGTGGAGACGATGCCAGCTTGGACATCGCTGAAGCGGACGGCGGCGGTCTTCGGCGAGTATGCGAGAGCGGAGCAAAAAAACGGAATACCAACCGTTGCGTTTGTCGAGCCGTCAATAGGGTCGAAGATTAGCGTGAACGACGGTGTCCCGCCCTTCGGGAAGACGTGGTCACCGAGTTCTTCTGATATGATACGGGCGCACAAGCCGTGATGCTCCAACGATTTCTCTAAAGCACGTTCCGCAAACATATCTATCTTACGAGTAACGTCTTTTTCCCGCTTCGAAATTATCTCACCGTAATCTTCGTTCTCTGCGAAATACGCTCTTACGGCGCTGCCCACCTCGTTCGCTATCTCCAACAACTCGTCAAGGTCCGGTTTCGCCATCGCAGCCGCCCCTTTGGATTTAAGAGCTTAGTTTGCGATGCTTTAAAAAAGTGTCTGTTTCGCTTGTGCCCGGTGCCTTCAGCGGCCGCATAACTACGACGCCGCTCGTAGTCATCGAAAATCTTATCGTGAGCTAAACGTAGTTTTGAGTGATGAAAGAGCTTGTTGCGTTGGTGGTTGGGGTTTACGTTTGCGTTGCGGTGCTGCTCGCTGCGGTCTGGCTGCATGGCGGTGTTCGAGAGGCGACAGCGGTTGAAGGAATAGAAAAGTTCTCATCGGCGGAGGAGTTCGCCACTTACCTTGAAAAGGCGGAAAGCTTGATGCTGCCCTGCGGTTACATGCGTGGCTTTTTTGGCGGCGTTCGGGAGGAGGTAGGAATACTTCCTGAGCCTATGCCGTCGCCCAAAGCCGCAGAGCAGGCTGGCGAGCCTTCGAGGTTTTCGGAGACAACAGTTCAAGTAAAAGGCATCGATGAGCCCGACATTGTAA
>QMVQ01000158.1 GCA_003661185.1 Candidatus Alkanophagales archaeon
AAACTTCACATCAAGGACGCTTGAGATTGAAGCAAACGCAGTAGCGGTGAAGTATTTATTATACGGAGCGGAGGAAGAAATCTTACAGAAGATAGGAGAACTCGCAGGAATAGAGGTGTTCAGCATGCTGAGAAGTATAATAAAAGAGGCGGTGGAAGAAGCGCTTGAAGGAACTTTGCTCGCAGAGGTTAAAGATAGGAGTGTTATCGCAAACGAGGTCATTTTCAAAGACATTCAAATAGCAGAGCGAGGCGTAGTTGTGCTTCAGATAGTTGCGGATGCTGCGATGCATCCTATTTTCGTGAGGAATTCTGAGGATGTAGGTGCGTTCAACGAGGGAAAAGACCTAACTCCTAAGTGTGTATATGAGTTCTTCGCACAGGTAGAGGGAGGAGACATCATCAATTTCAAGGCGAGTGCGCCAGCGAAGGTAACTGCGAGGGTGTGGTGGAAGCCTGCGTAACAGAGCGGAGTTAGAGTGACACGCTTATGTTTTTTAGACAATCAAACAGAGTGAGCGGAGAAAGCCTGTATAAAAGGGAGAAATGCCATACATAACACCACAAGGTGTGCCTCTCATATACACACCTCAGAGAAAGGCGAGATTTCCGTTTCCACCGCAAGGAATACCTGTTGTAGTGCCTCCTCTCGGTGTGTGGAGCATGTTCATGTATGACAGATACCACAGAAGCGTCACGAATGTTTCTGCAAGTGTAATCTATTTCGGATGCTATGATTATAATGTCTATGCTTTGAACGCAGATGGGACGCTGAAATGGACTTTTGATACAGGGGGCGAAATTGAGCTTGCTTCTCCAGTTGTGGATAGGAGCGGAGTGATTTACATAGGAAGCATGAATGAGCTTCTAAATGCTTTGAATTCGGATGGAACGCTCAAGTGGAAGTTTGATGCGGAAGGTGTGGTAAGAAGAAGTGCAGCAGTGGATTTAACAAACGGTATCATTTATGTCGGCTCTGACGCCTTTTATATATTTGCTATCTATCCAGATGGTAGAGAGAAGTGGAGGTATCGCACAACAGGCGAGGTTTCTTCATCTGTAACCTTATATAATGCCAATATATATGTCTGTGACATAGAAGGATTTATGTATTGTCTCGCACCAGACGCTACGCTTATTTGCAGATACTATGCAGGAGATATGATAGATGTGTCAACGCCAGCAATAGATGACTATGGAGTTATCTATGTTGGGTGTATAGACGACAATTTGCACGCTATTAATCCTGATTGCACACTGAAATGGATTTTCACAACGAAGGGTGTAATAACTTCCACTCCTTCCATAGACACTTCAGGCAATATATACTTCGGCAGTTATGACGGTCATCTCTACTCTGTGAGTCCAGATGGCAAACTCAGATGGTATTTTGACACAGGGAATATAATTCACGGAAGTGCTGCGCTTTCGGATGGCATTTATTTCGGAGATGTATTTGGCTTTTTATATGCTCTCTACTTTTTTGGTAAACCTGAGTGGATTTACGATACAGGAAATTCAATATACACTACCCCTGCAATAGACAAAGATGGTGTGATATTCATAGGGAACAGAGGCTTTAAGATGTATGCCTTCAATCCAGATGGCACAGTCAAGTGGATTTTCGTGGCGGGAGAAGGGATAGATTCATCGGCAGCAGTTGTCTAATGCATGAAAGATGTTAAACGGATTCAAGGGAACGGGTCAGTCGCCACGAAAACTTTATATCCGTCGGGATGTGCGAAGTCGTGTCTTATGTTGTGGTCGGCGCACACGACGAGCAAATCGTAATCAACACTTAAGAGGGGTTCAAGGCACTTATCTGCGACTTCCACCGCCTTTCGGCGTCTTGCGTCCCATTCTGGTGATGATGGCTTCACCTCTTTCAGTCCTTCTAAAAATGGAGGATGCGTTTCCATCACTTGGAAGTATGCGAAGTAATCATCAGATTTGCTTCTTGATATGAAGTCCTCAACCATTGCTTTCGTGTTGAATACTTTGTGCCATTCTAACAAACGAGGCATCAGATTCCTCATGTAAGGTTGCACGAATTGGAAAACCCACCCGTTTGGTATATACAAGAACAACTGTTTGAACTTCTTTAGGAAGAAAGGGTCAGGCGGAATCATTTTTCTGGGTCTCTGCGTGTGCGGACACTGCGGAGAAACCGCACATATAGGTGTGTAGCCTGCTAAGAGGGCGTGAACAGCAGCGGCAGTCGTCGCTCCGTAACTGTAAGCGGGATGCGGTTTCAGGCTCTTTATGACTTTGGCGTTGCAGTTCATCAAGTATTCGTAGTTCATGCACTCCAAGACATAAAATATGACTTTCATATTTCGGCTCACCGCTCCTCAAATGATTGAACACTCTTATATATGTGGGACTTCCACATATAAATGAGAGAGGTGAGGAGGGAGAGATGTTTCAACACTCCTCTGCAAACGCACCTGTTTAACGATGTGTTAGATGAGAAAATAAGCGAAGCGAAAAGGATAATATCTGACTTCTCAGGCAGAAATGCATGGGTCTCCTTTTCAGGAGGGAAGGATAGCGTAGTTCTTTTGGATTTAGTGTCTCGTGTTTTTAACAGGTTCAAGGTCGTATATGCTTCTGTTCCCAGCAACACGCACCCTATTTGCGATGAATATGTCCGCTCAATTATTGAGCGATATGATTGCGAGTTTTATCATGTGAGTTCTCATCATGATTTCTGGGAGCTCTTTGCGAAGTGGGGCTATCCCTGCCGCAACCGATGGTGCTTAGGACATTTCAAGGATGTTCCTATCAGAAAGGTCACAGGAGGTAAAGGAGTGGGCTTTGTAGGTGTGAGAAGAGATGAAAGTTCCGCAAGGCTTAAGAGATATAGCAAGCGAAGGTTTGTCTTCAAACCCACCAAAACGAACTCTTATAAATGGGTGCGCATCGCAGTAGCACCGTTGCTCAACTGGACTTCAGTGGACATAAATGCATACATTAGCAGAGAGAAGATTCCTCTCAATCCCTTATACAGAATAGTAGGATGGTCATGCAACTGCGTTTTCTGCCCATTTCTCTCATCAGAAAAAAAGAGGGAATTTTTCTTTAACCCTGTTCTCTCATCTTTCAGAGAGATGTGGATGCGATGCCACGAAGAGATTACGCAGAAAGGAAATAAAGGGTGTAAGGTCGTGTGGGAAATATGGCATGAAAAGTATAAAAAGTTAAAGAAAGGTGAGCTTAGATGAGGTGGTATTATGAGAAAAGGCATCACCTATATCTATGAAACATACATGAACAACAGTTTCGCAATCATATCACGGCAGCACATAAAGCATTTGAGGCGACATGTGGAGGTTTACGAGGTTTCTGACGATGTTTTGGATAATATGATGTGGTCTTCTGGTCACAATATTCTCATACATCCGATAACTTATCGTTTGTTAGGGTGGGATGGTTACCTTCGTGAGCGGGGCAAGAAGAGATTGGAGAGGCTGCGCCTGATAAAGCGCCGTTTAGGAGGCTTTGATATTGCCGAAACGAGCAGAATAAGCGATGAAGCTGTCCGCATTCTAAATAAAATGGATTTGGTGTTCGTTCCCTCGTCGTTCTCAAAGGAGATAATGCAGAAGTGCGGCGTGAAAGCTCCCGTTGAAGTGATGCCTCATGGAGTTCATGAACTTTATGAACTTCAGAAATTCTGTGGAAAACCTCTCTCACGCAAAATCGCCTTTCTGAAGGCTATGAAGGAGCAGCGAAACTACAAGTATGTTTTGTTCTTCGTGTGGTATTCGGAACATCGGAAAGGCGGCGACATAGTTGCGGATGCCATGAGCAGGATTCAGAAGGAATTTGACGATGTGATTCTTCTCGTGAAGGCTGGCGATGTCATAGACGGCTCAATACATTATTTCAGCCCGTTGAGGATGGTAATGGTGAGAGGCATCCTAAAAGACTACGAGGTCGTGCAGTTGTATGATTTGGCGGATGTGTGCGTTGTCCCTTCAAGGGCGGGTGCGTTTGAGCTAAACGCATTAGAGGCGATGTGCAGAGGCGTCCCTACGATTGCGACTGACGGAATATGCTTCAGAGACCTGCGTGGCTATTATATCCCGATAAGATGCACGAATGGTCACAGAATATATCCTCCGCAGGCGATAATCCACATAGGCGAAGGCGTAGAGCCTGACAGGGAAGATTTCTACAAGAAGCTTGTTGATGTGCTTGACAGGCTTGAACACTACAAGAGAGAATTTGAGAGAAGGAGAAAAGAACTTCTGGAGAAGTATTCGTGGCGTAGGTTATGCGATGAAATCTTAGTGCCTAAACTGAGAGAGTTTGGCTTTATTTGAGGT
>QMVQ01000159.1 GCA_003661185.1 Candidatus Alkanophagales archaeon
GAAAATGGCTGGGATAGGGCAAAATGCACACGCTTCGTAGGGCGTTACCACGAAATACCTAAAATCCTTGAAGCTTTGACAAAAGATGCAAGGAATGCATTAAGGTCAGAATCCGTCTGGGACTTCTACCAGCAGCTCGTCATGGGCACCGTCCAATATTGCTTTGAGTGCGTTAGTGCGTGCCCCGTAGGCATGAAGTGAGGCGTGAGCGGGAGCGACGCCAAATTTTAAGGACCTCGGCGATTTCGAGTTTGATGGTAAAAGGCTTGCGAGGAAGCTTGAGCTAAAGAAATAGCTGACGTGCTGACAGGGCGGTCCGCAGGTAACCGGCGACTCAAAACCTGAAAACCTCGTCCCATTTCCTCTCCCCAACGACAACGCCGAACTCCAGCGGCGTCATCACCGGCTTCTTAAAGTCGTAAAAGTCCTCGGCGAGCCTCGGACATGCCGTGCTAACGAAGGCGTCCACATCAAACGCCAAGAGCTTCTCTCTCGTCACCTCGTCCATGGAAATCAAATAGGCTTTAAACCCCTTACGCCTCGCAAGCCTCAAAATTTCAAGAGCTGCCTTTAAGTCGAACTGCCCCGGTTTCATGCCTAAAAGCACGCCAAATCGCCTCGCATCGGACGCCCGCTCCGTAACTGCCATGCGCTTAGCCATCAGTCGCTTTGGCGTCACCTCTTCTACGCTACCGCTGAGAGGGTCGGCGACGACCACTTTTTTGCCTAAGTAGAGACTGAGCCCTTCGGCATGGAATTTCCCACTGCCTAGAAGAAGAATCTCCTCGCAACCGGAAGCCGCCGCGGAAAAGTCGCAGCCGAGAATTTGCCCCTCACATTTTGCTCGCATCTTCCCCAGAGGTCTAGAGACACAGCCGTTCTCCCCTTTGCCAGCTACAACATACTTTCCAAAGTTTTTAAGCGTAGTCCTGGCTTCTTCTAAAGAATGAGCATGCTGGACTGTTGCGACGAGTCCGACGGCGTTGCTACGCAGGAGAGGCGCAGCTTTCGCCACAACAGGCTTGACATCGACGAGCGCCCTACATTCCAGGAAGATACAACGCTCCTGAATTACTGAGCGAAGCCGCTCGCAACGCTCAGCCGCTTTACGAAGCAACCTCGTCGCCGATTCCTGCCGCTCGCCTGTCGTTTCATCTGCAAGCTCGCTACTGACGAGAAATTCGGAGTGTCCAAAGTGGAAAAGCACGTCCACAAGCTCCAAAAGCTGCACGTCCACGTCGCAGGCACCGTAACATGAACGCCCCGAAATTACGGTCTCCACGCCGAAGCTTGAAATTTCCGACGCTATTTCTGTGCCGAACCGCTTAAGACCATCAGGGAGCTGGATGCCCGCCACGCTTACGCCCCTCTCCTTAATTACCCGCTTCACCTTCTCCAACTCAAAATCCAATTTCGCCACGGTCATCAACTTAAGCCCAAAGCCCCCGCAAAATCCACCAAAAATTGCTCAGCTGCTTCCTCAGTGACGTGCGGCATGATTACGAGACGCAGTGCCTTCGGCTTCTTCGTGGTGGAGACACGCCAGCCCCACTCCCTCAAACGCTCGGCAACAAGCTCCACATTCTCAACTTTTAAGGCGATTACGTTCATAACAGGCTCGATCACAGGCTCCACGCCAAGTTTGCGAGCTCCCTCGACGATGAGTTTCGTGAGCCGCATACACTCTCCCACTACCTTTCTAAGCCCCTCTCTCCCCAGAAGTTTAAGCACTGCAAATGTTGCGGCAGCAGCAGCCCCGCTCCTCGTCCCGACGAGCGAATACTGCGCCTTCGTCGTGAGGTACGGTGTTTCGACGGCGAGAGCTTCGAGGTGTTCGCGGCGACGGAACAGGAGGCAGCCCGCGGGAATCGTGCTCATCCCCATCTTATGCGGGTCTATGGATATGGCAGACACGCCCTCTACCGAAAAGTCGAACTTATAGCGACGCTCCAGAAACGGAATGACAAAGCCGCCGAACGCCGCATCCACATGTAGAAACACGCTTTTCTCGAGCGCAAGCTCCGCAAGCTCTTCAATAGGGTCAATCTGCCCGAACTCCGTCGTCCCGGCGATGCCGACTATCGCTACGGTCCGCTTGTCCGTTAACTCCCCAACGGCACCCACGTCCACCCTCAGCTCGTCGTCGAGCCTCGCCTTCCGCACCTCTAAGGAAAGCAGGTCCGCTATTTTATCAAACGAGAAGTGTGCGGACTCCGGCACCACGATGTTAAAGGTGGCGTTGCCCAACTCCTTTCTTTTGAGGTTGCGGGCTGCCCGTATCGCTTGGATATTTGACTCGGTCCCGCCTGTGGTCACGTAGCCCACCGCATCCTCTTTTCCAAGCAGCGAGCCGAGCATCCTCACAACTTCGCTCTCCATCTCCTTCGTCCCCGGGAAGAGCCCGTAGTCGCCGAGGTTCGCTTCTATGAACTTCATGTGCGCCCGTATCGCAATCTCATGAGGATACGTGCACATCGAGGAGAAAATCCGCTCGTAGCGCAAATCCTTCCGCTTCTTCTCTTCCAGCAGTAGTTCTACTTCCTCAGCACTCAAGCCCCGTTCTTCCATTCTCGCCCCTCCGTTCTTACTCTAACGTCCAGACGTTCTTCCACTAACGCTCAAAACTCCCAAATAACTTGGATGCCAACGATTTCTTCTCGACTACGCATACGTTTTTAAAACTGCAAATGTCGCAGCGTGCGTGCTCGCTTTTCTCGGGAAACATGCCTCCTTTTATCCTCCGAATCCTTTTTAACGCCCGCAAAGCCTCTATTTTATCCCGCCTCCATATCAAAACTTCCCTAAACTCCCCCGCTCTCACGTATTCCACAAGCCCCTTCTTAACAACAGTTGAAGACTTCTCCTCTAAAAGCAGGGCGTATGCTGCAAGCTGCACCCTGTCCGCATGCCATACGCCAAACTCTGGGCAGCGAGCCGATGCTCGCACGATACAAGGTGTTAACTCCTGGCGCTTGCCATAAAAAAGCTTGTCAAGCACGCCGCTCAGCCCCAACCGCTCGGAAACTAAGAATACGTCCCTCGCACGCTCCTCCTCGAAAAATCTACCGTCTTTCAGTATTTTCTCCAACCAACCCTGCCTCTCAAGCTCTACGGCGAGCGCCGCCCTGCTCTCAGCAAGCAAGCTTGAAATGTGGGAGGCATCGGCGACGCTCAGAAGTTCTTGAAGCTCGTCCCGATACGCCACCGCCACTGCTTCCACCGCTGCATCTAATATCTTATCTACAAGTGCAGCGGCATCACCATCCGCATCGCTTCCTTCTGAAAACAAAATAGGCAGCACGTGCGCAATTTCTTTGAAAATGATGTTTTCAAGCGACCTTCTAAGCTCATATCCCCTGCTAAGAAAGTAAACCTGGCGAGGACAGTTCAAGAAAATGCCTATCTCTGAAACCCTCACGTCCATCTAACAAAGTTGTTTAAAGTTTTTTATGTTGCTTTATCAATTAGGGAGAGATGCTGCCGAAGAAGTTTTTCGTAACGACGGGCGTCGGCATGGACGAAGACCCGTTGAACGCCTTTGACTGCGCACTGCGGGACGCTGGCATCTCAGAGTGCAACCTTGTGCTCGTGTCCTCGATTCTACCAAGGGATGCAACGCACGTCGAGCCCGTGCGCATCGAACCCGGCACGATTACGTTCTGCGTCCTCGCTCGGCAGGACGGTAACGCCGGCGAGATAATCAGTGCGGGCATCGGCTATGGTTGGCTTTCCGACGACAGCGGACGGCGAATACACGGCGTCGTCTGCGAGCACGGCGGCTTCCGTTCCAAAGAATTCGTGAGGGAGAAGCTCGAAGCCATGCTCTGCCGCATGGCGAAAGTCCGAGGGCTGAACCTTGAAGAAAAGCGAATATATGTGGAATCCGTGGAGGTAGAAGAGGGGAAGTGCGGCTCCATCGTCGCCGCTCTCGTCTTCGTCCCCGAGCCGTAGTATTACTTGCTGTTTTTGGCATATTTTTCACTGCCTTTAGACGGAAGTGAACTACCACCCGTTACAACGAGTGGCTTCCCCCAGATAAACACGTCACTACGGCTGGGGTCGGGCGGTTCACGCGCCCCGCTGCCACCCATCTCACCTTCCTCAAAGCAGGAAGTCTTTTGACGGGCGGCACATTCTACACAGGGGACGCCTGTGCTTAAAATAACACGCATTCAAGGCATAAAAAAAACTTTCCCTCCCACCTCCCCTAATTCACCGATTGAAATCAGTGGTCCTCTTAGCGACATTTTATAGAAAACACAAGCAAAAACAGGACGCAGACCGCCATAAACACCAAAGAACTAA
>QMVQ01000160.1 GCA_003661185.1 Candidatus Alkanophagales archaeon
AAAAGCTCTTCGTATATAGTCGCTTTCAGTCGCTTCATAATACCTCTGCAATCAAAACACATCGTTAAATTTATATAATAAGTTGCGCAAATAATGATGAACTGAAAAGGAGGGGACTTTGAGAAAGATAGGAAACGTGCTTCACGTGTTAGATAAGACTTTAGTAGTGAGGGGCGGAAGGGAAGTTGTTGCATCTAAATTAGTTGGTTCTCTTGTTGCTGTGGGAGACGGCATCATGGGGAGGATTAGTGACGTATTTGGACCTGTAAAGAAGCCGTATATGAGCGTGCGTATTTTAGAGGGGGTTAACCGTGTAGAGGCGTTGAGGTTGTGCGGGAAAGCTGTGTATCTTAGGGCAAGGAAGGGAAGAAAAGAGCGGAAAGAGGGGCGGCAATGGAAAAAGTAAGCATGAAAACAGGCGGGCGGACGGACGAAGAGCGGGCTCGTTTGTATAAGCTGAGCAAGTGGCATCGAAAAATGCGGATGAGTGAGACGATGCGAAGGAATTTGGCAATAGCGGAGCCGGAGATAGAGAGAATGGCTTCTGAGCTTTCGATTCCTGCGGATGTTAAAGAGCGTTGTCTTGAGATATATAAGATGGCGGTGGAGCGGGGTTTGATAAAAGGGCGAAGCATAGAAGGCGTGGTCGCAGCCTCCATATATATGGCGTGTCGGGAGTGCGGCATGCCCCGGACGCTGGACGAGATTGCAGCAGCATCCCTCAGCAAGAAGCAGGTTAAAAACAAAAGAGCCATACTGGAGACGAAAGTCGAGGTGGGGAAGATATACAGGTTCCTGCGTAAGGAGCTTGAGATAAAATTGCCAGTGGTGTCTCCAATGGAATACATAAACAGGTTTTGTAAAAGGCTCAAGCTGAAGGACGAGACCAGAAAGAAAGCTATGGAGATAGTAAGTGAAGCGTCGGAAAGGGAATTAATCAGCGGGAAGGGTCCGATAGGGATAGCAGCCGCCGCCATTTACATTGCTTCAATCTTATGCAACGATAAGAGGACGCAGAAGGACGTCGCCAACGCTACGGGCGTCACGGAAGTTACAATACGCAACCGGTATAAGGAACTCGTGAGCGAGTTGCGTATTAAGTTTTGACAATGCAAGAAGAGCACAAGCAATTGAAATTATTTTTTGAGCCTCGAGCTGTTGCGTTTGTAGGCATTTCCGCGAAAACGGGAGCCCTTGCGTTCAACGCCCTTGAGAATCTACTGGCATGTGGCTACGAGGGGCGAATATACCCGGTGAATCCGAATGCCGACGACATTTTAGGCTTAAAGGCGTATCCCGACGTCAAGAGCTTGCCGGGGCCCGTGGACCTTGCGGTCATCTCGACGCGGCGGTCCTTGGTTCCAGAAATCGTTAAAGAGTGTGTGGAAAAAGGGATAAGAGCAATAATCGTGATAGGGCAGGGCTTTTCGGATGCTGGCGATGAGGAGGGGCGGCAGCTGGAGGAGAAGGTTGTGAGAATTGCGAGGGCTGGTGGCGCAAGAATCCTCGGACCGAACACCATTGGCGTGACGAATCCTTTTTTTAATTTTACAACGTCGTTCTTGAGACAACTACGTATTGAGAAGCTACCTATTGCGCTGATATGTCAGAGCGGCATTTTCTTTGGTGGTTTCTGCGACGGGCTGCGGTTGCTGGGCAAGGGCATTGATATTGGGAATGCGAGTGACGTGGGCGTTGCGGACTGCCTTGAGTATTTCGAAGATGACGAGGACGTGCGGCTCATCGTCGTGCACATCGAGGGCGTTCGCCGCTCAGGCGAGGGACGCCGCATCCTCGAAGTTGCGGGGCGTGTTTCAAAGCGGAAGCCTATAATCGTATTTAAGACGGGGCGTGGGCGGCAGGCGGCGTCCGCAATACGCTCGCACACCGCATCACTCGTTGGCGACGACGATGTCTGGGATGCTGCGTTTGAGCAGTGCGGTGTGCTCCGAGCACGCGACCTTGATGAGCTTCATGACCTCGTACGAGCGTTCTGCAACTTGCTGCCGACGAAAGTCGAAAACGTAGCCATCGTCACACTCAGTGGCGGCATGGGCGTCATGGCGCTCGACGCCTGCGACGAATATGGATTAAGGGCGGCGACGCTCTCTGCGGAAACGCTCCAAAAGCTCAGAGAAATGCTGCCAGCATGGCTTGAGGTTAAGAATCCTGTGGATATATTTCCTGCGATAATGTCAGCAGAGGAGAAAGGTGAAGTTTTGATGCGGAGCGTCGAAGCTGTCTTGTCGGATGAAAATGTTGATGCGCTCTTGTTGGTTGCGGGCACTTGGCTTGAGGTGGTTGCGCCGCCACTTTCCGATGTTTTGAAGGCTGCGGGCAGCTTCGGGAAGCCTGTTATTTGGTGTCCTTATTTGGACTGGGCGTTTAACGTTTCCGTCGAGGACGTGGAGCAAAAGTTAAAAGAAAAGGGCGTGGAGAACGTTGCGGCCCTCCCAACGCCGGAGCGTGCCGTGCGGGCGCTAGCAGCGCTCCAAAAGTATGTGGAATTCAGAAAAAATTAGCTCCAAGGGACTTTTCGCCTACTCCTACAACGTATCACATTAGAGCGTCGTGCGTTTCCGTGAGCCGGTATGATTGCAAAGGGGTTTACGGGAATGAACAGAAAGCTTTTCTTTCTTCAAAACATCTAATCCGTTGATGAACCCCGATTTAGCTCTCGCACTCCTCGGCTTCGGGCTGGCTGGCGTCACTACATACATCTTAACACACCTTAAGCATCTGGAGGCCTTACCTTCAAGTGATGAGTGTGAGGAATATCCGAGGGTATCAATAGTTATTCCAGTTAGGAACGAGGAGGATACTGTGAACTACCTCCCGTTAAAACGGGTGGCTTCTCCCCTCGCACACCGAATCGCCGATGTACACTGCACTCTGGGGGAGTTTGGGTGGGGCTGGTTCACTCACGGCAGCCCTGCTCCCCAGCATATAGCCGAGGAGCCTGTTACCTATATTCACGCTACTGTTTAAGTCACGATTGTATTCCAACCCACAGTCTTTGCACTTAAACATCCTCTTTCTAACAACCGTGTTCGTTGAATGGCATCTCCAGCATTGCTTTGATGTCCATGCCTCGTTCACAATAGCTACCGGTATTTCAGCCCACAGGGCTTTGTAAGTTAGCATGTGCTTTACCTTAGACGAGGGCATTGTGTGCACCTTGCGGTTGTTTTTTCTGCACCTCACTTTACCCTTAACACGGGGTTTTCTGACTCCTTTGAGGTCACCAAATACTATGATGGCTCAAAGCCCGATTGCTTTAACTCAATAGCTCTATCAACCATTGAGCGAGTTGCCTTATGCAAAACGTCCGCTACCTTCCTCGACTCCTTGTGCTCCACATGCTCTTTAATCCATTTCACAGCGTGCTTAATCTTCTTTCTTCCTACCGATTTCTTAACCCAGTTGTAATGCTGTCTTATTGCCCTTACTTCTCTGCCGAGAAATCTTACGTTTTTCCTTTGCGTTCCAAAACCCCATAACTCCACAGATGCTATAGGGTTTGCTTCTCCTATGTCGATTGCTATCACCACGGCTCTCTCACTAACGGTAAACGATGGAGGAGCATACAAAACGTAATCAGATGTTTCAACCTTAATGAAGTCAATTTCCTTCTGGATGGTTAAATGCAAGTAGAAATCACTGCCTCGCCTAAAGAGCTTAGATTCACAAATCTCGACATCTGGTATATCTTGATGGGGCTTAATAGCAACCCAAACTCCACCCTCCTTCCCGCTACTGGTATGCGAGCCCAGTACTTGGCGATTTTGGTGTCTCTTCTCTCCACTTTTATCAAATCCTTACGGATTGACAAGGGGTACTCCTTATCGGGTTTAACTCTCTTGTAGAATCGCTCGGCTTGTTGCTTATTGGCAGAATACAGCTTGACAGAGTTGTCGCCACACAAGAATCGCTGGAGATTCTCATACTCCTGAGTAAGCAGTTCACGCTTAACATTTGTGAGGCAAACAACCTTGCACTTTATGACCTTCTGTATCTTCACATCTATAGTAGAAAACCTTAAGTATTAAAGTTAACTCGCCATAGGTATGGGGAGGACGAGCTCAGCAGTATACGAGATTAACTATCACATTGGTGTCCAAAGTACAGGAAACCAGTTCTGGTTGGAGAAGTCAAGGAGTTTCTGGAAGACCATATAAAACAATAGCTGAAGCTAAGGAGGGAAGCATTGAGTTAGAAGTAATGCCTGACCGACCAC
>QMVQ01000161.1 GCA_003661185.1 Candidatus Alkanophagales archaeon
GCTCTCTAATTCCCGAGGAAACTTGGAGCGTCTTGGAGGAGGCGGACGCCTGCCTCAAAGGACCAACGACTACGCCCGGCGGCGAGGGCTCGCCGAAGAGCGTTGCCGTTTCCATAAGGCAGCATTTCGACCTCTACGCCAACATCCGCCCCATAAAAACCTTCAAAGGAACGAAAAGACCGCTCGGCGACGTTGACTTCGTGTGCGTGCGTGAGGCGACTGAGGGGCTATACTTCGGCGTGGAAGTAGCGGTGAGCGACGACGTCATCCTCGCGCTCCGCAAAATCACAAAGCGGCAGTGCCACCGCATTGCGAAGTTCGCATTCGAGGAAGCCCGCCGTCGTAAATTCAGAGCGGTCGTCGCAATCCACAAGAGCAACATCCTGAAAAAAACCTGCGGCGCCTTCGTCGAGGAAACCCGCAAGGTCGCCGAAGAATACCCGGAAGTCGAGCTTTGGGAGTATCACATCGACAACATTGCGCAGCAGCTCATCAAAAACCCCCAAATCTTCAACGAGACCGTCCTGCTCTCCACGAACCTATTCATGGACATTATCAGCGAAGAATGCTCGGCACTCGTCGGCAGCATCGGACTCATACCCTCGGCGAACATCGGCGACGCCTACGCCATGTTCGAGCCCGCTCATGGATCCGCCCCGAAATACGCAGGACTTGACAAAGTGAACCCGACAGCCATGATTCTCGCCGGTGCGTGGCTTCTTGAATATCTTGAAGAGACTGAGAAGGCAGCTGTCATAAGGCAGGCTGTCGAGGAAGTCATCTCTGAAGGTAAGACGGTTACATACGACCTCGGTGGGAACGCAAAGCTCAGCGAAATGGCTGAAGCCGTTGCGAAAAAGGCTGGAAGCCTGATTAAGGGATGAAGATGCTGTTCCGCAATCACGCCAAAAGGGTCTACGATGACAGCGGAAACGCAGCTTCATAGCTTTGCCTCTCGCTTTGGAAGTTCGAACGTGACCTTCTCCTTCACTAAGAGGGGCATCCTTCGGATACGAGAGGTTGCGGAGTGTAGCTCGTCGCAAGGACGAACCGCTCCCTTCGGGTCGAGTCACAACGCCCTTGATATGAGCATATAGCCCATGCCTCGTTTCAATATGTTCCTCGCTGCGTTATGGTAGGGGCGTTACATCGGTATCCACAATCATCGCAAAGGGATACTCTCCTTGAGCGGTCTTTTCGTGTTCATCGAGCCGCAACGAGAACACTGTTTGGAGTGTTGTGTTATGGAACCCTATTCAGTAGCTCCGAAAGTCCCTAGACCCCTTCATGGGGTCCGTAGGGGGCGGATGTCTTGTACTCGACACCCGCCGACCCAAGCCTTTCGGTCCTCCGGCTTCGGAGGCTCCGGCGGAGGCGCAGCCCGGGCCCGCCGTGAGCAGCCCTCTCCCCGCGTTCCGGGCGGCTACGGCTCGCCTCTTCCTTCCATCGGTTCGGCAGAGCCGCCACAGCCGTCTCCAGACGCGCGGAGAGTTCTCCTCTGGTGATGCGGAGGAGCGTAATAGCCCTCTTAAGCGTTTTGGAATTTTTCGTCGAAACCCAATCCACGACGCCCGATGATGTAGGCGGCGGCTTGATGCTCGTTGAGTCCGAACATTTCGGCATACTTCAGACGCCCGATGACGGAAGTGTATGCGGGGTTCACGAAGATCACGGCGACATCCTCCCTCAGACACCTCGTGAGGATGTTCCTCTTCATCCTCGCCCTCACGAAATTTGAAGCAATCCTGTTAAATTTCCGGCTGGGGTATCCAGATCGTTCGCGAACTTCAGGTCCTCCATCACGATTGTGTTTATCCCAAAGCTCTTCACCCACAGCACAACGTCCCTGACGAGGTTTCCTATAAGCCAATCCCTTTTGTTAGAAGAAGCGTAGACGAGCCCCGGACACTTAAACCATCGGCTCCCTCCGAAGTTCCCGTCGGGGTAAACGATGGTCGCGGCGATCCCCGTCGGGTTTATGTCCAAGCCGGCGACGCCACGCCCGTTCGGCTTTACCTCCTTCTCAATGTCGAACGTGATGTGAACCTCGTACCTGCCGCCCCTTCGGATTATGCGGACGGAGTAGGCTTTCTTATCCTCTAAGTGCCTCAGTAGGTAAGGCAAGTAAGGAGATCTGATGGTAACGACGCCCGTGATGAACTGCTTGTATCCGACGTTGATGCGAAGCAGGAACTTGTTTCCTTCGACGTGGATGAGTTGTAGGTTGTGGTTGCCGTTCGTCACCCTCCGGCTGCCGTTCACGACACGCCCGCCGATGCAATAAACTTGGCTGGAGCGCCGCTCCTTCCACTCTTCCTTCGTGAGCTTCCCCCTTTCAGCTTCTCAAAGCTTTCCCTGCCGCCGAAGATTATCTTCGGGACGGTCCCCTCCGCAATGCGCCTCTCGTACTCCCGCCTCTTACGCTCCAGCTTAGCGATCCTCGCTTTCACTCCCTTCCTCTTCACAGGATCCTTGATCCTGCCAAGCTTCCTCCTCGCCCTTTTTATCTTCTTATCCAGCTCCTTGACGTAGACTTTCAACAATCTTTTCTGCGACGAGATTACCTCCTTTGCTTCGACGAGGGAGGAATAAGCATACTGGGAGTTCAAGCCGAACACAGAACGGATGAGCCTCACGACCTCGTTGTCGGTTTTCCCTTCGAGAAGGCGATTGTAGGCGAGACGGAGAGCGGACTGATAAACCCGCATCAGGTCGTCCAGCCTTTTCCCGTCTTCTACCTCCAACCCGGCTCTTACTGTAACTTGCATACTTCCTAACAGAATATAGTGTGATGATGGATTATATTATAAGTAATGCTAGTAACAAAGGCCTAGACTGTCGAATAGCGAAACGATAGAGTTAGCCATCCTAATAGCTTCCTCAGCATTGACTTTGTTAAAATTTCCTCGCTCTAGTTCATAATCTGCATCTGCTCTCATCCTACGCAGCTTATCTATCATATCCGCTAGCTTTCTTTCTCCTTGCTCTCTAAAGAATCTCACTAATGCAGTGTGAAGGGATTTTTATATTCTTCTTCTCTTTGAAATGTATCACTTTTTGCCTACAGCGTCTCATTATATAGTGATATACATAGTAGTACGACCTATTGATGCTAGCTCTAATAACAACTTCGTCTGTGCCCTCAAACCTTTTACAAAGCGGCATGTCGCACAACGTCTTGGGCATATCCGAAGTTCCGAGCGTAGCGAGGAATTTGGACGGAGCGTCAGCGAAGTCGGATATGCACCTGTTAGGCGACCCGAAGGGAAAGGCTGTGAGCGCAAGATTATATTTCAATACCAATGGGATAGGCATCTATATATCCCTCCTTCCAAAGTTTTGCAGGATTAGGAATCTTTTTTAGCTTTGCATTTTTTGTTCCAGCACCATAAGCTCTATAAATGTAAAATTTATCCCCTTTCTCTTTCATTAGCCTCCATTGATCTTTTGACACTTCAAACCAAGTTTTTTCAAATTCTTTTGTTGATTTAACCTCGATAAAAATCTCATCTCCACCTTCTTTAATCTTTATGTCATAATGTTGACCACTTTCTTTATTTTTATTTAACCAAATAATCTCCACAATTATATTCCTCTCTTTTTGCAATCTAAATCCTTGGTCAGTTTCTGAAATAATGTGAGAATATCTTCCAAGTAAATCTTCAAAAGTCGTGTTTTCTTCAATTTTGATACCGAAATAGTGTTCTAATTTTTCTTTTAAAATACAATATAGAGCATATTTTTCTCCTTCTCGTCCAATATATCTCCTCGTTTTTTCACTCAAAATTTTTGTAGGTTGTGCCTCTTCCTTTAATTTTCTTGCAATACGTATTTTTTCTGGAGGAGATTCATCTTCACCAATTTCCATTTGATCTTCTTGCTTGGGCACATAGTCTTCTATCTTAAGGGGGACTTTTTCAGCAGGAATTTCTGGTACCCATTCTTTTTCTTTTATTCCATCCAAAGTAGTTTCTGCTGGTATTTGAGTAGTTTTTTCGGTCTCTGTCTTATCTTCTACGGAGCGAATCTCTTTCGATTCACTTTCTGGCAATTGCTTTTCTTTCTCTACTTTTTCTACTGTTTCTATTCCTTTAATTTTAGAGGGTTTATTTAAAATTCTTTCTTCGGATTCGGGCAATAACCCTATATTTTTAGCCCTCATTATATTCTCTGCGTTGGAAATATTATTCATTATAGTCATTATAAACCAATCAAGACCTTTAATTTCA
>QMVQ01000162.1 GCA_003661185.1 Candidatus Alkanophagales archaeon
AACTTTGCTCACGACCTTCATCAAAGCTCGACGCCGTGCAGCGGGAACACTTTCTCTTTAACTCTTCTGACTATGGCTTCAATATCCCTTGAAACCTCGCCCTTGACCTCAGTCTCCCCGCGGTCGAACAGCTTCAGGTATTCTTCTAGACTTTCAGGCATTTTTTCAGCGACGGTGATGAAAACCACTGCCCAGCAACGGGCGACGTTTTCAGGGGCGTAGCCACCACCACCGAAGATTAGGTAGCGACCGTCGCAAAGCTCATGAGCGAGTCTGTGCATAGTCTCTGCAATTGCTTTGTAAGCGGCAGTAGTGAGCGAAAGTCCGACGAGTGGGTCTTCGTAGTGCGAGTCCACGCCGAACTGATGCAGGATTATTTGCGGCTCGTAGCTTTGCAGGAGCGGCGGCACGATTTCCTTGAAGGCGTAGAGGTAGGATGCGGGGTTCGTGCCTGCGGGCAGCGGGACGTTCACGGCGTAGCCGTAGCCCTCGCCGTCGCCGATTTCATCCACGCCGCCGGTGCCGGGGTAGAAGAAAAAACCGTATCTGTGGAATGAAATCGTCAGGATTTTCTCTCTGTTAAAGATTTCCTGCGTGCCGTCGCCGTGATGCCCATCAACGTCCACGATGGCGACCCTTTCCAGCCCATATTTCCGCTGGAGGTGGCGGGCGGCGAGCGCCACATCGTTAAACACGCAGAAACCCGCAGCGCTGCTCCGTCGTGCATGATGCAGCCCGCCGCCGGGGTTAAAAGCGTGAGCAACCTCGCCCCGCATTATCAGGTCTGCGCCGAGGAGCGAGCCACCGGCGCGTGCTGCAGCGCCCTCGTAGATGCCCCTTGTGGCGGGCGTGTCGCCGTAATCGAGGAGCCCGTAGCCCTGCTCGCTCTTCTCCCTCACGAAATAGATGTATTCGGGGTCGTGCACGAGCGTTAATTCCTCCTCAGTCGCCACTTTCGGCTCGTAAACCCTCGTGCTGATGCCATTAATCACGCCGAGCTTCCTGAGCAGCTCTAAAGTTTTCTTTTCTCTGTCGGGTCTGAACGGGTGGAACGGTCCAAAATTATATTTCAGATATTCATCGCTGTAAATGAAGGCAGTAACGCCTGACATTTTGACCACTATTCGGCTGCAATGATTATCTGGTGCTTAGTCAGGTTTACTTCCTTGATCCTGCCACATATCTCCCGTTGCTCGCCGAGAAGTCCGACGATGCGTACGTTTGAGCCCTCAACAAGGATTTGCACAGCCTCCTCCATAACCAACTCCCTGACGCCGTCCCGCTCCAGAAACACGCTCGACTCGCACATACTTTCTTATTGGCATGAAAAACTTAAAATCATTGTGTCGTCGCCGACTCCCCTTTTTTCTCCCGCACGACGAACTCGCAGTGCTCGTCGCCGGCTGCGACGCACTTCACCTCCTCAACAACGTATTCCTTACCGGTGAAGCAGCAAGTGGCGCCGGCAATGAACCCCGCGATGTAATGGCAGACAGGCTTGCCGACACGTCCACGTTCTCTTGCGAAATACGTCCCGCCTTTGAACCGTAAGACACGCTCGCCATCTCGCTTCAAAAATTCTATTTCGCCGACGCCGCTGAGTGAGAAAAAGGCGTCGGTGTAGAGAGTTCGCTCCTTTATGCTCTTGTCCGTAAGCCCAAAACGTCCAAAAAGCCAGCTACAGACCCGCCGTCCTGATTTGAAGCCCGTTTCGTAGAGCAAAGTGTCAGGGAGCTTCCACTTTGCGTCGTAAGGGATTACATCTTCTATGGTTTTTTCCAAGTCAAGGACGCAACTTAACCACCTTTCAAAGCCTTCCTGCCAATTCTTCTCCAGAACCCCCCGGATCTCGTCAAGAACGCCTTCGTAGGTCACGCTTTCCTTTTTCATGATTCAATGTTCAATTTTTCCAGTTAAAGGTTTAACTTTACATACTCGGGAGAAAGGTCGCAACCCCATGCAGTCGCCGTATGCGTGCCGACGCCGAGGCTCACGACGATTCTAAGCTCTTTTGTCTGCAAAACTCTCTTGGCATCATTTAGGTTAGCAGCAACAAGCCGCCCGCCACTAACGAGCCGCACGCCGCCGAATCTTCCGCCAATATCTTCAAAAACTACCGAAAGTTGAGATTCGTTGAGTTCCACGCCAGCGGCGCCGACTGCCGCCACGATTCTGCCGAAGTTCGGGCTTTCGCCGTATATTGAGCATTTGACGAGCGGCGAGCGCGCGACGGCTCTCGCTGCTTTTCTTGCGTCGTCGTAAGACGCTGCTCCCTCAACACGGACTTCCACGAACTTAGTAGCGCCCTCACCGTCCCTCGCAATCATCTTCGCAAGCGTCTCACAGACGTAGCTCAAGCCCTGCTGGAAAGCCTCGGCATCTGCCTCTTTAGCGCCGGTTGCTGCGAGGAGCACGGTATCGTTCGTGCTCATGTCCCCGTCTACGACTATCATGTTAAAGGAACGATCCACCGCTCGTTTCAAGCAGGCTTTCAGTTCATGTCTGTTTAGTTGGGCGTCGGTCCAAATGAAAGCGAGCATCGTGGCGAGGTGTGGGAAAATCATGCCGGCGCCTTTTGCGATGCCGCCGATTCGGAGCTCCGTTCCTTCGCTGTGAATGCCGACCGCCACCTCCTTCGAGAAGGTATCGGTCGTCATAATCGCACGAGCGGCAGCGGCACTACCCTCCCTGCTGCTCGTCAGCTTCTCGGAGACTTCCTCGATTTGTCGCTCGATGAGCGGCATGTCCAGTGGTTTTCCGATGATGCCGGTGGAGGCGACGCCTACTTCGCTTTCAAGAACGCCAAGGCGGTAAGCTGCGAGCTCTGTCATGCGTTCTGCGTTTTTCAAGCCCTCTTCACCCGTGAAAGAATTGGCACAGCCACTGTTTGCGACGATGGCAGCGAGCCTGCCGCTCTGTTCAAGACGTGTCTGCGTGAGCTGCACGGGAGCAGCCTTCACTTTGTTCATGGTGAAGACGCCAACAGCGCTCGCATTTTCCTTCAAGTCGCCGACGATTAAAGCTAAGCCATTCTTACCCTCTTTGACGCCGTAAGCACGCACGCCACCGACGGCACAAACGCCCCCTTCACCCCTCTCGATTTTGAACCTCATGCTACTCCCTCGCATGCTTTACGATGTGCGGCACTTCGGGGATAATGATTTCAGAGAGTGCGAGGCGGACGGCGTCCGGCGAGCCCGGTAAGCAAAATATTGCCTTTCCAGCGGCGACGCCCGCCACCGCTCTGCTCAGAACGGCGGCGGTGCCCACCTGCTCATAGCTTTTCAACCGAAAAAGCTCGCCGAAGCCCGGCAGCTCCTTTTCGAAGAGTGGCGAGACCGCTTCGACGGTCACGTCCCTCTTGGTCAAGCCGGTGCCGCCCATCGTCACAATAAAATCTACGTCCGCCGCTTGGATGGAGCTCTCGACGCCCTTTCGTATTTCATCAAGGTCGTCAGGGAGCAAATCGTAGAGCACGACCTCATGTCCGTTTTCCTCAAGGAGGCGTCTCGCTACGCTTCCAGAAACGTCGTCCACGGGCTCGCCTCGCAACTTACGCTCGTACTTCGACGTGCTGACCGTGAATATAGCGCATCTGAGCTTTTTCTTGGCGTTTTTCTTGTGCAGTTCGGGGACGTTCGCTTTCATCAGTATCACTACTCCTTTCAAATCAGTAAAGACATCGACTTCACAACTTCACAACATAATTCCACATGAAATATTCCTTTGTGTTTGCGTTTGGGGTGAAACATTTAAATATAAGTGGTATCTTATTTTCATCTATACATTCACATGTGGCGATGTGCAGATGAAGATACGTGTTGAGGTCACGTATGACGACGGCACGAAGACTTCTCTTGACCTCGAGGGCAGCCTGCCCAAGAGCAAAACTATTGAGAAAGTTGTCCACTTCTTGAATACTGAGCTCTCGTCGCATGCCCCCTCCGTATCTTATAGCATTGACGAGCTTACGATAAAAGAGCGGCTTGAGTTCTTTTTGAGATATGACGAGCGGGCGCCGAAAGATTGGTTCACAACTTCAGACGTGAAACAAAAGTATGAAGAGGTGTATGGGACGAGTATAAAGCTCAGCACCATATCTACATACCTCACGAGGCTTCACAACGAGGGCATCTTGGAGCGAAGGGGCAGTAAGTTCAAACGGGAATATCGTGTCGCCAGCAGCTATAAAAGGGCGGAGAAGAGCGAGTTTGAAACGAAATAC
>QMVQ01000163.1 GCA_003661185.1 Candidatus Alkanophagales archaeon
GTATAAGCCAGCCCGATCATGCCTCTCATCTTCACGGCAGTGAGCCGCAATCCGACACGCACGTCCTCCGTAGGCGTCTCTAACTCCTCCACCTCGCTTATCAAATCCTCAACTAATCTAATCTTAGATAACTTCTCCATTTCACCCCTCCTGCCACTCTTCTTCAGCAATGAGCAATTCTATGACGTCTGAAATGTTATCTACGTTTTCTATTCCGTTTATTGCATAAACAAGATTCTCTAAATCTTCTTCAGCTATGACGCCCTGCGTTAGTGCAAAAAATTTTCTCTCTAGCTCCTCGTAGCTCAGTGGGTTGCCCTTGAATCCTTTACACGGCGCTGCCATAGCAAAAGCCCTGCCAGCAGCCTTTATATCCAGCGGCGAGAGTAAAACGCCACCCCTCTCCATTACGGCATCAAGCTTCTTGTCGATTTCAACTCTAAGCTTGGATGCTAACTGCAAAATCCTCTGATCCTTAAATCTTTCATCAGAAAGCTGGCGTGCGGGGTCGAGCAAGTGTCCATCGTGAAACACCGTCGCCAAGCAGAATGGTAGACTGTTCTGCGCATCTTCCAGACTTTTAGGCGACTTTTTGGCATCGTTGCACGCATCTCTTAAAAATGGATGGTTTCTGGGAATTTTTACTTTCAAATACTCAACGTCTTCTGCCTTGATGCCATAATCTCTCATGAGACGCAATGCTGCATCTAAATAGCCGTGGAGGGAGTGCCTGCATCCAAAATATTTAAAGCCCACTTCCCGCATCACCCACCTCTCTCCTAACTGCTTTGCGATGTCGTTTTCGTTCAGCTTCGGCACGCTGCCTAAAGCAGCTTTTCTGCCAAAGCCTTTCTTAGCGGCGACGGCGCAGAGGATGCTATTTCTTGCCGCCATACCCGTAGCGAATTCGTTGTAGTGCGTTGTGTCGCCCGTTGCGACCGTGCGAGAGGCGAGCGCAAATGCCTTTTCGAGCTCGTCTTCGCCCAAGCCTAAGAGCTTTCCGGCAGCCGCCACCACGCTGAGCGGCAGCGCCGCAGCCTTGAGGGCATCGCCAACACGTCCACACACCTCGTAGCCCGCAATTATCGCAGTCATTAGCTCCCTACCACTGCAGCGCTCACGCTCAGCGACGGCAACTGCCGCCGAAATTACGGCGGCGCCCGGGCTCAGGAACGCCGGCGGCGGGAGCGAGTCGCAAAGCTCGTAACTCGCCGCCATCACGGCGTTTGTCATCGCCGCATTCTCGCAAGGCACCATGTAGCCGTGCACTAAAATCATGGATTCCGGCTTACCTGCCTCCTCCTTGAAAATGTCAACGAGAATTTTGCTCCGCGGCGACCGTGCGCCGTAAACCGAAATGCACGCCCAGTCCAACAGACACATCTTCGCTCTTTCCCTGACGTCTAACGGCACGTCCTCATACTCGAGCGCCGCAAGCCAGCTTGCAAACCTTTCCATGTTAAAATATTGGCTCTAATTTTATTTCCGTGAGTTCGACTACGTAACTTCTAAGAAACGCTCTGCAGCCGCTCTATTTCTCGCTTTATCTGCTCAATCGCCTCTGTATTAAAAATTTCCTTCTTCCTCTCCTTTTCCACAGACAAGATTATGAAAACCTTCCTGCCAAAGTTGCGTTTTTCATGCGAATTTCTGTAAGCGTCCCGCCACTTCCTCTCGTATTCCGGGGCGTGCTCGAACGTCGTTGGCTTGATTTGTATACCGATGTATTTGTCTCCAACTTTTATATAGAAATCAACGTTATAAAGCCGATCCCATTCGTCTGGTGCAGGCCTGATTTTTGCTCCTAAGATATCCTGTAACTGTCCATATATGGTTTGCTTTTCTGTGACGTAACCTTTATAAGTTCGGTTTATCACCAAATTCTTTATATATTGTATGCAATCTTCTTCATCGACTTCTTCCACCTCAGCCTTTATTACTTCAGATATTTTGATGTAAAGGGTTTTGCCTAAATCTTCTAAGTATTCCTCTGGCTCCAAGTTGATATCTTTTTCCTTTATGAATTCCCTTAATTTTTTAAAGTAAAACTCTTCCCAATCTTTAACACTCCTCGGACTACACTCTCTTATCCAAGCAGAGACGCACTCTGTTTTTCTTCGTCAGCCCCATCTTCCGTTTGCCATATTTAATATCCACTCTTTAGCCATTCTCTTTCCAAATCTCTATAAACTTCTTCTTGTATGAGAAGGGATAATTTGCAGGTTTTGCAAGCCCCATCCTCACTATTTCTTTGTTTATGAAAATTTTGTTTTTAAGATAGACATACGCATAGACAATATCTTTCTCAGCAGGCTTTGAGTCAAATCTCAAAAACACCTTTTTCCCCCTGACAAAATTTCTTAAATAATTGAGGGCTTCTTCTTTCCTCTCTGGCAAAACGTCAACTCCTAATAACCTCACAGTTAAGCTAGTGTCAAGTCTGACAGTATCTTCACTTAAAATTTCTACGACTTTGTAAAGCCCTTCTTTAAATCTGAAGAGATTTGGCTCTATAAGCGGTTTTGCATCCTTGATGTTAGGCGTGTAATCTATCTCTTCTGGCTCTATTTCATCTTTTCTTTCGACGATTTCCACTTGCCAGCCGAAGAGGCTCTCGCCGAATTTCTTTCTTATTATTTTCAAAAAGTCTCGATTTATTTCGTAACCTATGGCGTTTCTGCCCGCTTCCAAAGCAGCTTTTACTGTAGTTCCGCTCCCTGCGAAAGGGTCTAAAACGGTGTCGCCTACGAACGTGAACATCTTTATCAACCGCCGTGGCAACTCTTCAGGAAACATCGCCTCGTGCCCGATTTGCTTAGCCCCGCCGAAACGCCAGTGTCCGCAGAAATATCCCTTCCACTCCTCTTTCGTCAATTTCGATTGTTCTTTAATCTCTTTAGACACTCTTTCGCTCTTCCCTGGCTTTTTAAAAATGAGAATGAACTCGTAATCGATTTCGACCATGCCGTTCGGCGGATATGGGAACGAACCCATAACGTTAGCCCCGCCAGTGGTATGCATCGTGGTTTTCTTCTGCCAGATGATGGCGCCCATATAATCAAAGCCTATGTTCTCGCACTGCGTTATTATTTCAGCATGCAACGGAATTATTTTGTATCGTCCATAGATTATTGCTCTGGCGAACTGGTCGCCGATGTTTATACACAGCCGCCTTCCTTTTTTAAGGACCCTGTAACACTCCTTCCACACCCGATACAAGTCCTTTAAGTATTCATGCAGGGTTTGCCCGTAGCCTATTTGCCCGGCGACGCCGTAGTCTTTGATGTGCCAGTAGGGCGGCGAAGTTACCACGAGCCCAATGCTTTCGTCTTCGACCTCAGGCATGCGGCGGCTGTCGCCAATAATGATTTTCGCCCAGTTCCCCATTACTGCTTCTTTTGGCATGTTTAAATAAACATCTTGCGAGAGCGTTAGCTGCGTCGCCGCTTTTTCCGCCGCTTCGAGCGTATTTCCAGAACCGCAAGCAGCACGACCACGAAAGCGCAGCCGAGGAAAAACCAGAAACCCGCATGTTCGGAAATGGGATACAGGCGTGAGACGATATCGGAAAACGCAGGCAGCCCTTTACCTAAAGGCGCCGGCACGGGTAGCCATCCCTCCTCCGCTGCTCTTTTAAGTGCTCCTTGTTCCAGTTTCGGTGTCGCAGCCAAATCTAAGAGCAAAGCGGCGATGCCTGCGGCAGACAACAGTCCCAGATACCTTTTTAACGCTTCTATCACGCTCTTCTTGTCGTCTTTCGCTTGAGCGGGCACGATGACGACGAACTTGCGTGCTGGTGCGTAAATTTTGACCTCTCGCATTTTTTCGCTGTATTTAGTGCGCTCGACCCTCACGAGTCCGGCGTCGAGAAGCTTGTTTACGTTGTATTGAACCGTAGTCAGGGGCAAGCCGAGACGCCCCGCAACTTCGGAGGCGGAGAGCGGCGCCTCTGTCAATGCCTCCAGAATGCGGCGGGCGGTGTCGTTCGATAATACTTGCGAGACCTTCTTTGAGGCGTTGAGCGGTAGAATTAATAGCTTTTCATCCTCTTTTGCGACTTCCCCCCTCGTTTCCTCAGCGGCTTTCATCTCTTTATCCTCAACTTAAATTAACCCTCAGCCCTTGAGCCTCTTTCGGCTCGTAATCTTTTAAGCTCTTGCTGAACATTCTCATGAA
>QMVQ01000164.1 GCA_003661185.1 Candidatus Alkanophagales archaeon
GCAAGTGCGTGCGCTGCATGCTGTGCTACGTGTATTGCCCGGAGGTCGTTATAGATAAAGAGATAAACATAGATTATGACTACTGTAAGGGCTGCGGGATTTGCGCTAATGAGTGCCCGACCGACGCAATAAGGATGGTAGAGGAGGCGTCGACGAAAGAGGAATATAAAATAATCTCGATTTAAGCCGAGGTTGCCGAGCGGACTAAGGCGTCGGCCTTGAGCGGGTTGGCAGTGGTTGGTGTCGTTCGTAGGACATTGCCAATCCGAGGTGAGCCGATGCCCCTCTGGGGCGCGTGGGTTCAAATCCCACCCTCGGCGTTGGTTTTTTATGTAGCTGTGCAATCCTTAACCATTATGAAGATAACGACTGTGGTGTTCATAGTCCTTCTGGTATTGTTTTTCGTGTTACCGATACTATCGGGGTATGCCGGCATGCCCACGGGTATCGGTCCGCGAGAGATAGGCGAATTCGCTGGTGGCGTGCTCCGCTACTGGCTTATTGTCCTCAGCAAGGTGTTTCATGCAATTTTCACCCCCGCACCCTTTTCAGCAATCTGACCAAGTTCCGCACGGGATAAAAACAGAAAATTTAAATGTGTTCCGAAAGTGGCTATTTTTAGAGCTTTAAACGCAAACAGGGGAGAAGCATGAGCTTTGAGCCTAAGATAATAGGGTTTGCATGCAACTGGTGCACGTATGCGGGCGCCGACCTCGCAGGGACGTCAAGACTGAAATACCCGCCGAACATCCGGCTCATAAGGGTGATGTGCACCGGGCGCATCGACCCGGAGTTCATTCTTGCTGCATTCGCGCGTGGTGCCGATGGTGTTTTCGTCGGTGGCTGCCATCCTGGCGATTGTCATTACATGAGCGGAAACTACAAGGCGAAACGGCGCATTGAGCTTCTGCGGAAGATGCTGGCGCAGCTCGGAATCTCGCCAGAGCGGCTCCGTATGGAGTTCATTTCCGCGGCGGAGGGTGCGAAGTTCGCTCAAGTTATTAGGGAGTTCACTGAGAAGTTGAAAGAATTAGGACCGAGTCCGCTGAAGGCAGAGGAGTAGTGGTGGAGATGGCAGAAGGTAAGAAGGTGAAATTGGCGCTTTACTGGGCAGCGACGTGCGGCGGTTGCGACGTGGCGACGCTCGACATCGAGGAGCGCATCCTCGACTTGGCGGCAATCGCTGACATTGTTCTCTGGCCGGTGGCGATGGACTTCAAATACGAGGACGTTGAAACACTGGAGGACGGGAGCGTGGACATTTGCCTCTTCAACGGAGCGGTGCGGCTCGGCGAGCACGAGGAGCTCGCAAAGCTCCTGCGACAGAAATGCAAGGTGATGGTCGCCTTCGGGAGCTGTGCGTGCTTTGGCGGCATTCCGGGGCTGGCGAATGTCGCCAATCGCGAGCAGATTTTCAACATAGCGTATAAGGAGACCGTATCAACGGAAAACCCGGAGGGCGTGACGCCACAGACCGAGCTTGAGGTTGATGGGAAGAAGTTGACGCTTCCGGTGTTTTTTGACGAGGTATTTGCGCTGGACAGAGTTGTTGACGTGGACTACTACGTGCCGGGGTGTCCGCCGGCGGTAGAGCGGATAAACGACTTGGTAGATATAGTAGCGAAGTATGCGGAGACGGGCGAGCTGCCGCCGAAGGGTGCAGTCATAGCGTCGGAGAAGGCGCTGTGCGAGGAGTGTCCAAGGAAGCGGGAGGAAAAGCGGATAAAAGAGATTCGAAGACCGCAAGATTTCCTGCCGGATACTGAGAAGTGCCTGCTAGAGCAGGGGCTTATTTGTCTGGGACCGGCGACGAGGGGCGGTTGCGGCGCCCGCTGCATAAATGCAAACATGCCGTGTCGTGGCTGCTACGGACCGACCGCAGCTGTCCGCGATCACGGCGCCTCGGTCCTCTCGGCGATTGCTTCGGTCTTGGGGTTGGAAGAGGAGACTGAGCTGACGGAGGAACAGCTCACTGCCATCACCGACCAGATAAAAGACCCGCTCGGCACGTTTTACCGGTTCACGTTGCCTGTTGCGTTGCTGAACAAAGTTGTGCAGAAAAAGGAGGTGGAGTAGATGAGGGAGGTTGTAATTTCGCCAATCACGAGACTTGAAGGGCACGGGAAAATCACTATATTCTTGGATGATGCAGGAAACGTCGCCGATGCATATTTCCAAGTTGTGGAGCTACGAGGCTTCGAGCGTTTCTGCATCGGGCGACCCGTGGAGGAGTTGCCGAGAATCACGCCTCGCATCTGCGGCGTGTGTCCGTGGGCACACCACATGGCTTCGACGAAAGCATGTGACGCCGTTTACAAGGCTGAGCCGACGCCTGCCGCCAAGAAAATCAGGGAAATGGCATACTGCGCGCACATGATGCACTCGCACCAACTGCACTTCTATGCCCTCGCCGCCCCCGACTTCGTGGTCGGCGCCGGCGCGCCGAAGGCTGAACGCAACGTCCTCGGACTCATTCAGAAAGTCGGGCTGGAGACTGGAAAGCTCGTGATTAAGAACAGGGGCTACGCACAACGCATTCAGGAAATCGTCGGCGGGAAGGCGACACATCCGGTATGCGGCGTGCCGGGCGGCGTTGCAAGACCGCTGACCGACGAGGAGCGTGCGGAGATCGAGGAGAAGGGGAAGTCGCTGCTCGAATTCGGAAAGACATCGCTTGAAATATTCGACAACCTCGTGTTGAAGGACAAGGAGCTTGTTGACCTGATAGCTGGCGACGTTTATTACCACGAGACGTATTACATGGGACTTGTGGACAAAAACAACAAGGTGAACTTCTACGACGGCGATGTTCGTGTCGTGGACCCCGAAGGGCGGGAGTATGCGAAGTTCCCGCCTGCGAAGTATTTGGACTACATTGCAGAGCACGTCGAGCCTTGGAGCTACCTGAAGTTCCCGTATCTCAAGGGTGTTGGCTGGAAAGGACTCGTGGACGGCAAGAATTCCGGCGTTTACCGGGTGAACACGCTTGCAAGGCTGAATGCTGCTGATGGTATTGCGACACCGCTCGCCCAAGAAGCCTACGAGAAGTTCTATGAGTTCTTTGGGAAGAAGCCCGTTCATAATACGCTGGCGTTCCACTGGGCGAGGCTCGTCGAGAATTTATACGCTGCGGAACGCCTCATGGAACTAATTCAGGACTCGGAAATAACGTCGAAAGATGTGCGTGCTGAGCTTGGAGAGCCGGAGGAGGGCGTCGGCTGTGTCGAAGCTCCAAGGGGCACGCTCTTCCACCACTACTGGACGGACAATGAGGGCATCGTAACTAAGCTCAATCTAATCGTAGCGACCGGGCACAACAACGCTGCGATGTGTATGTCCATCAAGAAGGCGGCGCAGAAACTCATATCCGGAGGCGAAGTGAACGACAAGCTCCTGAACATGGTGGAGATGGCGTTCAGAGCGTATGACCCCTGCTTGGCGTGCGCCACGCATACGCTCCCCGGGCAGATGCCGCTCGAAGTCCTGATATACGACGCCGACGGCAACTTGGTGAAGAGGTTGGCGAGGAACGTTTAGCTTCTTTATTTTCTTACTTTTTGTGAGACTTTTTGGACTTTCAGTTTTAGCTGAGCCCTTGCAGGAATTTGCAGTTAAGAAAGAGTAAGTTTTTCTATACTTGTGTTGATAGATATGCTTAGGATCTGTGCAGCCCCGGATAAGAGGGACGCGCTTTGGGGGTGGCGGAAAGAGATGATGGAGTCGTTCTGGAAAAAGTTTTCATCCGAAGGGCGAAGTTTGGATATACTGCCAGAATGGGAGGATATATTAAGTTCGTATATGCCGCCAAATTGGGAGGATATACGTAATGCGGATATGAACGAGATAAGTGACATTGTGGAGCGTGGGAGGATTAATTATGACATGGATTGATGCCACAGATTTAGAAAATTGGGCTTCAAGACGAGATTCTCAAGAGTATTTACCGCTCGTCATTCGGCGTCTAATTAGAGCAACGGTAAATAAGATTGATTCTATATCCTTTCCTGCAGGGGAGAGTATAGTTTATCCAGGTTGGGATGGTAGACTAGAATCTAAAGAAGAAACAGAATATATTCCCAAAGGCTTGTCTTTATGGGAGCTTAGCACAAGAAAAGACATAAAAACAAAAGCAGAGGAAGATTATAAAAA